>NZ_WIWK01000061.1:0-34972 GCF_009600165.1 Pseudomonas sp. FSL R10-0399 | reverse complement strand
CCACTTTGCGCTTTTCAAAGTGGCACGGCGTAAGGCCGGAACCCTAAGTGGCCGTTGCCGCAGCAACGGATATGTACAAAAAATCCTCTCTAATCAAGAGCATCCCTCACCCTAGCCCTCTCCCGAAGGAGAGGGAACCGATTGGGGGATGCTGAAGATATTCGCTGGCCTGTTTGCTCCGCGACAGCGCTGCGTCGAAGACGGGGCGGCCACTCCTGCGGTTAGCTGCGCTCGATGGCCAGGGCCACGCCCTGACCGCCGCCGATGCACAAGGTCGCGAGGCCTTTTTTGGCATCACGCTTGATCATTTCGTGCAGCAACGACACCAGCACGCGGCAGCCTGACGCTCCAATCGGGTGGCCCAGGGCAATGGCGCCGCCATTGACGTTGACCTTGTCCATGTCCCATTCCAACTCTTTGCTCACTGCCAGTGCTTGCGCGGCGAAGGCTTCGTTGGCTTCGATCAGGTCCAGTTGGTCGAGGCTCCAGCCGGCTTTTTTCAAGCAGGTGCGGGTTGCCGAAACCGGGCCGATGCCCATGATGGCCGGGTCGACACCGGCGTTGGCGTAACCGGCGATTCGGGCCAGCACGGGCAGGCCCAAGGCTTTGGCCTTGTCGGCGCTCATCAGCACCACGGCAGCAGCGCCGTCGTTGATGGTCGAGGAGTTGCCAGCGGTGACGCTGCCGTCTTTTTTGAACGCAGGCTTGAGTTTGCTCAAGGCCTCGGCGGTGATGCCGTCGCGCGGTTGTTCATCAACCTTGAACGAAATTGGCTCGCCTTTGCGCTGAGGAATCTGGATGGGGGTGATCTCGTCGGCAAAGCGCCCGGACTCGATGGCCGCAATGGCTTTTTGTTGCGACGCGGCGGCGAAGGCGTCCTGTTGCTCGCGGGTCAACTGGTATTTGTCCACCAGATTCTCGGCGGTGATGCCCATGTGGTAGTCGTTGAACGCGTCCATCAGGCCGTCTTGCAGCATGCTGTCGAGCATTTTCGCGTGACCCATACGCAGGCCGGTGCGTGCGGCCGGCAGTACGTACGGCGCCAGGCTCATGCTTTCCATGCCACCGGCGATGATGACCTCGGCATCGCCGCAGCGAATCGCCTGGGTGGCCAGGTGCAGCGCCTTGAGGCCCGAACCGCAGAGTTTGTTCAGGGTCAGTGCCGGTACGGCGTGGGGCAGGCCGGCGAGGATAGACGCCTGACGCGCCGGGTTCTGGCCGCAGCCCGCAGTGAGCACCTGGCCAAGGATCACTTCGTCAACCTGCTCGCCTTTGAGACCGGTGGTTTGCAGCAGTTGACGAATGACGGCAGCGCCGAGTTCGGCAGCCGGAATGTTGGCCAGCGCGCCCTGAAAACTGCCAATGGCCGTGCGGGTGGCGGCAACAATGACGACTTCTTGCATGACTTCTCTCCTTAAATAGTGGCGGATCAGGCGAACTGCATTTCCGGGACATGGTCTGGAACGATCAATTTACCGGCTGTTTTGCTGACGATTTCTTCAACGCTGACGCCGGGCGCCCGCTCTTTGAGGATGAAGGCGCCGTCTTCGATTTCCAGGTAGGCCAGGTCAGTCAGCACCCGCTTGATGCACCCGGCGCCGGTCAGCGGCAGGCTGCAGCGCGACAGCAGTTTGGATTCGCCGTCTTTGGAGGCGTGGGTCATGGTGACGATGATGTTGTCGGCACCGGCCACCAGGTCCATCGCGCCGCCCATGCCCTTGACCAGCTTGCCGGGGATCATCCACGAGGCGATGTTGCCGTGCACGTCGACCTCAAAGGCGCCCAGCACCGTGAGGTCAATGTGGCCGCCGCGTATCATCGCGAACGACTCGGCAGACGAGAAAATCGATGCGCCGGTGCGGGCAGTGACGGTTTGTTTGCCGGCGTTGATCATGTCGGCATCGGCTTCACCCTTGCGCGGGAAGGCGCCCATGCCGAGCAGGCCGTTTTCCGATTGCAGCATGACTTCCATGCCGTCGGGGATGTAGTTGGCAACCAGGGTCGGGATGCCGATGCCGAGGTTCACGTAAAAGCCGTCCTGCATTTCGCGGGCGACGCGCTGAGCCATTTGTTCGCGGGTAAGGGCCATTATTATTCTCCGTGCTCTGAATCCAGAGCTTAAGGCTGGGGGCAGGGGATCAAGAGCGCTCAGTGAGCTGTTCGATACGTTTTTCAAACGTGCCGCAAATGATCCGGTCGACGTAGATGCCAGGGGTGTGGATCTGCGCCGGGTCCAGCTCGCCGGGTTCAACAATTTCTTCGACTTCAACCACGGTGATCTTGCCCGCGGTAGCGGCCAGCGGGTTGAAGTTTTGCGCGGTGTGGCGGTAGATCACGTTACCGAAATGGTCGGCTTTCCAGCCTTTGACGATGGCAAAGTCGCCGGTGATGGACTCTTCCATCAGGTAGTCGCGGCCTTTGAATTTGCGGGTTTCCTTACCTTCAGCGACCGGCGTGCCTACGCCTGTGGCAGTGAAAAACGCCGGGATACCCGCACCGCCAGCGCGCATTTTTTCTGCGAGGGTGCCTTGGGGGGTAAGTTCGACTTCGATTTCGCCGCTGAGCAGTTGCTTCTCGAACAGCGCGTTTTCGCCCACGTAGGAGGCGATCACTTTGCTGATCTGGCGGTCTTCCAGGAGGATGCCGAGGCCGAAACCGTCGACGCCACAGTTGTTGGACACCACGGTCAGATCACGGGTGCCTTTGCGTTTGATCTCGTTGATCAGGTTCTCGGGGATGCCGCACAGACCAAAACCGCCTGAAATCACGGTCATGCCATCTTCGAGCCCGGCCAGCGCTTCCTCGTAGGACGCTACGCGCTTATCAAAACCTGCCATATGCACCTCTTTTATTATTGATGGGTGATGGTGTGTCGAATGGTACGAGTGTTACTCCACTGGATTGATTTGTTAAATTGATTTTTGCGGTTGATTGATAGATAAATCGAAATAATAAAACACGAGAGCACGCCCATGACGGTGAAACAGATCCGCGCCTTCCTTGCCGTGGCGCAAAGCCTGAGCTTTGCCGTGGCCTGCGAGCGCCTGCATTTATCGCAATCGGCCTTGAGCCTGACCATCAAGGCGCTGGAAGAAGGCCTGGGCGGACGTTTGTTCAGCCGCACCACGCGCAACGTGGCCCTGACCCCCGAAGGTCAGGCGCTGTTGCCGCGGGCACGAAAGCTGGTGGCGGACTGGGACAACGCAGAAGACGAAATGCGCCAACTGTTCACCTTGCAGCGTGGGCGGGTGACGTTGGCGGCGATTCCGTCGTTTGCCTGCAACCTGCTGCCGCCCATCCTCAAGCATTTTCGCCTGCGCTATCCAAAGCTCAATGTCACGGTCAACGACGTCATCAACGAGCAGGTGCTGGAAATGGTTCGTGATCGCCAGGTTGAACTGGGGGTCGCGTTTGAACCGGCGCCGGGTTCATCACTGACGTTCACTCCGTTGTACATCGACCGTTTTGTGGCGGTGGTGCCCAGTGACAGCCCGCTGGCGAATGCCACAGTGATTGACTGGGAAACCTTGCTGGAGCAGCCATTTATCACCCTGCAACGGCCGTCGGCGGTGCGGGTGCTGCTGGAAGAGCATTTACAGGCGCGGCAGATGAAATTGCCGGTGGAATTTGAAAGTCATCAACTGGCTACTGTCGGGCGCATGGTCGCCAGCGGGTTGGGCGTGAGCGCCGTTCCGGCCCTGTGCGTCGAGCAAATGCGCGAGTTGGGTGCGCGTTGCATTACCTTGCATGAGCCTATCGTCGAGCGGGCGATGGGTGTGCTGACTAAGCCGGGGCATGAACTGTCAGCGGCCGCGCAGGCACTGTTCGACAGCCTGCTGGATGAGTGGAAATCTGTCCTGTAGGAGCGAGCTTGTCTCGCGATCTTTTGATCTTGAAAAGATCGCGAGGCAAGCTCGCTCCTACAGGGGTTTATTTAAGGCTTATACCTTTTTTGTTGACGGCAACAAGATGGTCAAAATGCCCAGCAACGGCAGGTACGAACACAGCGAATACACGTACTCAATGCCGTGAATGTCCGCCAAATGACCGAGCAGAGCCGCGCCGATGCCGCCAAAGCCGAACATCAGGCCGAAGAACACACCGGCGATCATGCCGACATTGCCCGGCACCAGTTCTTGCGCATACACCACGATGGCCGAGAATGCAGAGGCCAGAATAAAGCCGATGATCATGCTCAGAATGCCGGTCCAGAACAGGTCGACATAGGGCAACGCGAGGCTGAACGGCGCTGCGCCGAGTATCGAGAACCAGATCACCGCCTTGCGCCCGATCTTGTCGCCAATCGGGCCGCCAAAGAAGGTGCCCGCTGCCACCGCGCCGAGGAACAGGAACAGATACAGCTGGGAGCTGGCCACCGACAGGTCAAATTTTTTGATCAGGAAAAAGGTGAAGTAGCTGGTGAAGCTGGACATGTAGAAGTACTTGGAGAACACCAGCAACGCCAGCACCACCAGGGCACCGGTCACGTGTTTTTTCGACAGGCCGTGGGTGGCCACGCTGCCTTGCTTGAGCTTGAACAGGTTGAGGTGGTGGCGGTACCAACGGCTCAAGCCGAACAGGATCAAAATGGCAAAGGCTGCAAACAGGCCGAACCACGCCACGTTGCCCTGACCGTAAGGGATGACGATGGCTGCTGCCAGCAACGGGCCGAAGGCACTGCCCGCATTACCGCCGACCTGGAAGGTGGATTGTGCCAGGCCATAACGCCCGCCCGAAGCCAGCCGCGCAACCCGCGAAGTCTCGGGGTGAAAGGTCGAGGAGCCCACGCCGATCAGCGCCGATGCCACCAGAATTGAGGTGAACGAGCCAACAAACGCCAGCATCAAAATGCCAATCAAGGTGCACACCATGCCCGCTGGCAGTAGCCACGGCTTGGGGTGGCGGTCGGTGTAATAGCCGACGCCCGGTTGCAGCAGCGAAGCGGTTAGTTGGAAGGTCAGGGTAATCAGGCCGATTTGGGTAAAGCTCAGGTCGTAGTTGGCCTTGAGCATCGGGTAAATCGACGGCAGCACGGCTTGAATCAGGTCGTTGATCAGGTGGGCAAGCGCGCAAGCGGCGATCACGCGCATGACCAACGGGCTGGACTGGCTGCTGACTGAGGCACTGGGACTGCTGCTGGGGCTGCTGGTAGCCGCCGGGGTCGTACTTGTTATAGACATCGAAGATCATCCGGGCAGGGAGTAAGGACACGGGATGCACGCAGGCAAACCAGCGGCTATCCTAGGTTTCGCGAAATTGCCTGTCTCGCGCAATTCGGGCGCTCACTGTCGCAAAAAGGGAATCATGATCAAACCGCTGAAAGAATTTCTGCTTGAGGTCGATGAAGCGCACTGGACAGTGAGCTGCAGCGCTACCGATTACCCGGCCGACTGGGTAATCGCGCCGCATTCCCACGCCAAGCATCAACTGCTGTATGCCATTGAAGGGGTAATGGTGGTGCACTCGGCGTTAAGCCAGTGGACGGTGCCGCCCAGTCGTGGCATCTGGATGCCCTGTGGTCAGGTGCACTCGGTGCGATGCGTTGGCCCGCTGAAAATGCGCAGCGTCTATGTTCGGCCCGAGGTGGTGGCGCAACTGCCGACACAGACCCGTGCTGTGAGCATTTCTGCGCTGTTGAGTGAACTGATCAAGGCCTCGGTCGACATCCGTGCGCCTTACGAGGCTGACTCGCGAGAAGACCGCATCATGAAGCTGATTCTGGATGAACTGGCGATTTTACCGGTGCTGCCGTTGCACCTGCCGCAGCCGCTCGACCCGCGCATCCAGAGCATTTGCAGCGTGTTGCAGCGTGACCCTGGCGACGGTTCGACCCTGGCCGACTGGAGTGCCCGGCTGGCGCTGGATGAAAAAACCATCCAGCGGCTGTTTCACAAGGAAACCGGCATGACCTTTGGACAATGGCGCCAGCAATCGCGGTTGCTGCTGGCGTTGGAGCGCATTGCCGTCGGCGAAAAAATCATCGATGTCGCCGGGGCTCTGGGCTACGACAGCCCGAGTGCATTCACCACCATGTTCAAAAAGCAATTCGGCAAAACACCGAGCAATTTCTTCAAATAACACCATCCCGTAGGAGCGAGCTTGCCTCGCGATCTTTTGATCGTTTAAAAAGATCGCGAAGCCAATCAGGGCTTAATACGTAAACGCGATCGGTGGGTGGCGGCCGTTGAGCAGGAACTCGCCAATCGCCTTGTATTTGTAAGCCAGCGAATCATGGGTGGTGTGGGTACGGGCGTTGCGCCAGTGGCGATCGAAGTTGTGCAGGCTTTGCGTGGTGGCTGCGCCGCCGACTTCATACAAACGCTCGCAGACATGCAGCGCCGCACGGGTGGAAGCGATTTTTGCTTCGGCCACGTCGATGGAAGCTTTCGCCAGGACCGCTTCCAGTTCATCGCCTTGCAGCAGGCCCTGTAACTGGCTGCGAGCGGCGAAGTCGACAGCCGCTGCGGCTTTCTCAACCAGCGCTTCGGCGCCGTGGATGCAGGCGGCAAGGTCGCCAATGGTGTGCAAAATGTACGGATCATCACTGGCCCGCTGCACACCGCTTTCACGCACCGGCCGTGAGCCGTTGCGCGCCCATGACACCGCGTCGTCCAGCGCTGCCAGGCCAATGCCGATGTCGATAGAGCAATGGATCAGTTGCGCGCTGGCGCCAATGTAATTACGTCGTTGATACCACTGGCTCAAAGGAATTACCTGCTCGGGCGCTACCTGCACGTTTTCCAGCAGAGTGCTGCCGCTGGCCGTGGTGCGCTGGCCCATGCCGTCCCAGTCATCGAGCAGGGTGATGCCCGGTGTATTGGCCGGGAGCATGACGTACAGAGCTGCGCCGGTCTCGTCCACGGCCTGGATTTTCAGCAGGTCGGCAAACAGGCAGCCGGTGCTGTAGAGCTTGCTGCCGTTGAGGATCAGTTGCTCGCCACGACGTTCGAGACGGGTGTGGATCTCGCCGCGAAAAGTGCCGCTGCGTTCGGCAATGGCACCCGATGACAGTTGGCGGTCTGCGAAAGCCCCCAGGTAACGGGCCTGTTGCTCCGGGTTGGCGATCAGGCGCAGGTGCTCGACGGTAGCGAAGTGCGGAAAAATAGCCTGGGCCACACACGGGTCAGCCTTGGCCAGGGTAATGAAAATACGCGCCACATCGACTTGGCTGATGTCACCACCGCCCAGTTCGGCGGGCACCCGCGCGGCACCCAGCCCTGACTGGCGGATCAACTCGATTTGTTCGTGGGGCAGGGAGCGCTCGGCATCGCGTTGCGCAGCGCCAGGCTGGATCTGCGCTGCCAGTTGTGTGGCCAGGGCGACGTAGTCAGTCATGTGTTTTTTCCAGGGTTGAAGGGGCGTCGCGCAAGGCTTTGCGCGGTACGCCGAAGAACAGGATCAAGGCGCCGCTGGCGACCATGGCCGCCACGATATAGAGGGCCAGGCGAATGTCGCCGGTGGCGGTTTTGATCTGGCCGATCATGATCGGGGTCAGCAGGCTGCTGATTTGCCCGCAGCAATTGACCATGGCCAGGCCCGCTGCTTTTGCCCGGTCCGACAGGTAGTACGTAGGGATGGTCCAGAACACCGCCGTGGCGCTCAGGTAGCCGGTGGTCATCAGGATCATCGTCGCCACGGTTGCGGTCGGGCTGCCCAGGCATTGCGGCAAGATCAACATGGCCAGCGCCGCCAGCAGACCGGGCACGGTGAAGTGCCAGCGCCGTTCCTGCTGCTGGTCTGAGTGGCGACACACCAGCAGCATCACGCCTACGGCGATGACGTAGGGCAGGGCTGAGAGCAGGCCCAATTGGCTGAGGCTGGTAATGCCCGAGTCACGGATGATCGACGGTGCCCAGATGTTGGTCACATTGCCGGTACTCATGATGGTCAGGCAGTAAGCGAGCACGATAAACCAGACTTTGCGGTCTTTAAGCGCACCCAGAAAATGCTGATGGCCGCCCGGTTGGCGGCGTCCGCGTTCCTCGGCCAACGCTTGCTCGATGCGCCGTTTTTCATCCTGGCTGAGCCAGCGTGCGTCGGCCGGGCGGTTGTCCAGCCAATACCAGGCGAACAGCCCGGCGAGAATCGGCGGCAAGCCAGTCAACACGAACAGCCATTGCCAACCGTGGAACCCGGCCACGGTATCGAAGTGGCTCATGATCGACGTCGACAGCGGCCCGCCGATAATCCCGCACACGGCAATCGCCATGATGAACCTTGAGGTGATCCGCGCCCGGTGACTGGCCGGAAACCAGTACGTCAGGTATAGGATCACCCCCGGAAAAAACCCCGCCTCGGCGGCGCCCAGCAGCACGCGCAGTACATAGAATTGCGCGGGCGTCTGGGCAAAGGCCGTCGCCACGGTCACCAGCCCCCACAGGATCATGATGCGGGTCATGGTCTTTTTGGCGCCGATCTTTTCCAGCAGCAGATTGCTGGGGATTTCGAACAGCAAATAGCCGATGGAGAACACCCCGACAATGATGCCGAAGGTGGCATCACTGATGTTCAGGTCGGTTTTGAAGCACAGGTGGGCAAAGCCAATATTGACCCGGTCCAGCCAATTGAGCACAAAACACAGAAACAAAAAGGGCATGATCCGCCAGGCAAGCTTGCGGTACAGGGCCTGATCAAAACCCTCGGCCGCACGCGGCGAGGAGTGAGTGACGGGCGAGGCAATGGGCGGATTCATGGGCAATTACCAGCTCACGTCGACTTTGGCGAAGTAGTACGCGCCGTCCAGACCATAGGGTGAGTACCAGCTGTAGGTCGGGTTGTCGGTGGGGGCGAAGTAGTACTTCTTGGCTTCGTCGTTAAGCTGCTGCGGGCGACGGTTGAAGATGTTTTCGCCGCCCACGGTCAGTTTCACCGCGTCGCTCAGCCAGTAGCCCACGCTCAGGTCGGTGATAAACGCCGGGTCGATTTTTTCGTCGCGGGTCGGCGACACCTGGTTCAGGCCGGTGACGCCGGTGTAGTGGGTTTCTTTGAGGTTGACGTCGAAGTCGCCCAGTTGCCACGCGGTGTTCAACGAGGTGACGTTTTTCGGGTAGGCGCTGGTCAGGTTGCCGATCTTGTCGCGGCCCACGGCGGTCACGCCGGTGCCGGCCAGTGCGGCGGGTTCCTTGACTTTGCGCACGGTCTGCAAGCTCTGGTTGCTGAGCAGGGTCCACTTGACCTTGCCGTACTGGCCGAAGTCGTAGCGGTAGTCGGCCACCAGGTCGATCCCGCGGGTGCGGGTGTCGGCCAGGTTGCCGAAGTACGAGACGATCTGGTTCGGGTCCAGGCCTTTGCTTGCCAGCAGGTTGGACACGGCCGGGCCTTGCAGGTTGCTGGTTTGCAGGATGCGGTTGTTGATGTCGATCTGGTACAGGTCGACAGTGATGTCCAGGTTGGAGGTTGGCGTGGCGACAAAGCCGACGCTGTAGTTCATCGATTTTTCCGGCTTCAGGGCTTTGGCGCCCAAGGCCTGACCGGCCGCATCATCGACGGTGACGTAGCGCGTCACGTTCTGTTCAAGTTGCCCGGTGAGGGTGTTGGCGCGCCAGGCTGTCAGCGACGACGAGTAGTATTCCTGCTGCAAGGACGGCGCCCGGAAACCGTTGCTCACCGTGCCGCGCATCGCAAATTGCGGGGTGAAGGCATAGCGGGTCGAGAGCTTGCCGCTGGCGGTGTCGCCAAAGTCGCTGTAATGCTCAAAACGCCCGGCCACGCTGGCATCCCACTTGTCGGTCAGGCTCTGGCTGAAGTCGACGTAGCCTGCAGTGTTGGTGCGCGAATAGTTATGCGCATCTGCCGGGGTAAAGCCGGTCAGGCCCGGTGCACCGGGGTTGGGGCGCTGGCCTGCCAACGGGCTGCCGACCGGGAACACGTAGCCACCGTCGCCATAAGAAGCCAGTTCGCCGGACTGGATCTCGAAGCCTTCGCGACGGAACTCAAGACCGGTCGAGACGTTCAACGGTTTCTCGAACAGACCGGTGTCAAAGGCGCGGGTCAGGTCGAGGTTGTTGGTCCACTGGTTGGCAATCAGGTTGCCGCCATCCATGTTGCGCGGGCTGTCTGGCCCGAAAGACGGGTTGATCGACTTTTCATTGCGGATGTTGGCGTTGTCCTGGCCGAAACTGGTGCTCAGGTCCCATTTCCAGCCGAAGAGGTTGTCGTTGCGCAGGCCCACCACGGTCTGGAAGTCATCCTCTTCGACCACAAAGCGCGGCGAGAAGCCGTCGGGGTACACCGAGACGATGTTCTGCGGTGAGCTGGCGGTGCGGTAGGTGCCCCAGCTCTCGGAGTTGCGATGGCTGGCAGTGGAGAACGAGTACAGCGTGTAGTCCGCGTTGAGCGGCAACTCCATGTTGTAGGCCAGGTTATAGGTTTGCGAGCGCGGCTGGCCCATGATCTGGCGGTAGCGGCTCTCGCCGTTTTCCCGTGGGTCAGGCTGGCCGTTGACCGGGAAATAGATGCGGGTGCGCGCTGGTACGGCACCGGCCACGTTGGAGTTGTCTTGAATGCCGAGGTCGGCACTCAGGCTGAAAAAGCCATCGTTGGGCAGTTCAAAGCCCTGGTTCACCGACGCCTGACCGCGTGCGCCGAAGTTGCCTTTGCCGCCCACGCGGTCTTTGAACTGGCCGTACAGGGCGCTGCCGCTGCCGCCCGAGCTGTTGCTTTTAAGAATGATGTTGATCACCCCGGCAATCGCATCCGAGCCGTATTGCGCAGCCGCGCCGTCACGCAGCACTTCGATGTGATCCACCGCCGAAATCGGGATCAGGTCCAGGTCGGTGGGCGACTGGCCGCTGGCCGTGGCCGCCGTCTGGACGAAAATCAGCGAGGTGGTATGGCGGCGTTTGCCGTTCACCAGCACCAACACATGGTTGCCGCCTAGTCCGCGCAGCGTGGCGGACTTCACTGACAAGCCGGTGCCGCCGGTAAACCCGGCGGCATTGGTGTACGACGGCACCGCAGCGGCCAACGCGTCGCGCAGGTTTTGTTTGCCCGAACGCATCAAATCGTCGGCGCTGATCACATCAATCGGCGCAAGGCTCTTGGCCACAGTGCGGCCGCCGTCACGGGCACCGGTCACCACCACGGTTTGCAGTGAAGGCGTGCTCGACTCTTCGGCGAGCGCAGGCTGGCTGGCGTACAGACCGAGAATCCCGACGGTCAGCAGGCTCAGCTTGGGGCGGAAATTTTTACGTGGGCGAAACATGGTGAGGCTCCAAAAATGATTGGCGCCCGCTTTCCATTCCTGGTGGTGGGTGTTCCTGACAGGTCGTGGTGGCGAGTAAGTGTTATGGGCTGTCAGTGAGGTTGCATTACGTCGGTTCGGGCCTCGTCGATCAAGGCCAGATGCTGTTGCAGGCGGTTGTTGCGATTGGCCAACAGCAAGCGTTTGGTCCATTGCATGGCGCGTGAGTCATGGGCTGCCAGACGCCGGGCGAGGTCCAGTGCGGCGGCGATGGAGTCGTCGACCACAGCATTGACCAGCCCCAGTTCAAGTGCTTGTGCGGCATCGAACGGGCGTGCGCTGAGCATGATATCCAGCGCCGCCGCTTCGCCGATCAGGCTGGGCAGGGTGACGGTGCTGAAACCAGAGAGCATGCCATGACCGACTTCGGGAAAGCTGAAGCGGGTGTCGTGCCGGGCAATGCGAAAATCGCAGTGAATCGCCAGGCTGATGCCCAGGCCCAGTGTATGGCCCTGCAACGCGGCGATCACTGGCTTGGTCAACGGGGTGCCCACGCCGGGCAGCGAATTGGCCAGTACCTGTGTGCTGACAGTCTCACCCGTGGCGGCAATTTCCTTGAGATCGGAACCGGCGCAAAAGGCCCGTTCACCGGCACCGCGCAGCACGATGGCGCGCACTGCGCAGTCTCCTTGCGCACGCTGCCAGACCTGCGCGAGGGCCAATTTGGCAGCACCGTTCAAGGCATTCAAGCGCTCCGGGCGATTGAGCGTGACCAGTAAAACGCCGTCTTCAACTATTTCGTACTCGACAGTCATGGCTTCGATTCAGTGTCGTTTTAAGGAAAACGCATTGCCACTTGAGCTCTGCGTCAAAGTGAGCAAAACTTAAATCATGTGCACAATACAAACAATGTGTTTGTTATATGAACATATTCTTATGTACTTCCATATGGTTATAAAAGATGAAAGCAATCGTTCTAAAAGATTTCGGTGGCCCCGAGCAGTTGCAGCTTGAGACGGTGCCGACGCCACAGCCAGACGCCCATGAAGTGCTGGTGCGCATTGAAGCCGCTGGTGTGTGTCATCACGATTTGATGCACCGCGCCGGCAAGTTGCCGGGGGCGCATACCGGTGTGGTGCTCGGTCATGAAGTGTCGGGCGAGGTGGTTGAAGTGGGTGCCCAGGTGCATCACTTGAAAGTCGGCAGCCGCGTGGTGGTGTACCAGCGACGTTTTTGCGGGCAGTGCCGTGACTGCCTGCGTGGGCGTCAGGACTTGTGCCGCGCTTTAGGTTTGCCCTCTGTCGACACCGAAGGCGCATATGCCCAATACCTGCGCGTACCTGCGGCTTCAGCAGTGCAATTGCCGGACAGCATTGGCTATGCCGATGCCGCCCTGGCGTGCTGCCCGATCGCCACCAGCGTGCGTGCGCTGGTGTCGCAAGCGCAGCTCAAACCGGGTGAAACCGTATTGATCAACGGCGCCAGCGGCGGGTTGGGTGCGCATCAATTACAACTGGCGCGCTCGCTGGGCGCGCGGGTGATTGCAGTGACTGGCAGCGCTGACAAAGTGGACTTTTTGCGTGCCTTGGGTGCCCATGACGTAGTGGTGGCGGGCAGCGAAGGCTACAGCGCCGCCGTCTGGCAACTGACCGAGCGCCAGGGGGTCGACGTGGCCATGGAGAACGTCGGACACACCTTGCACGACACCTTGCGCAGCATGGCGATGGGCGGGCGCGTGGTGGTGCTGGGCAATGTGCAGCCGGGCACGGTGCCGGTGTCGCCGGGGCTGTTGATTGGCCGACGCCTGAGCCTGCTTGGCTCCGGCAGCGCAACGCTGGAGGATTTGCGCACTGCGCTGGCAATGATTGCAGCCGGTCAGGTCCGGCCTTTGATCGACCGGGTGCTGCCGTTTACCGAAGTGGCTCAGGCCCACGCCTTGCTCGAAAATCGGCAGGTCAATGGCCGCATCGTCCTCAGTGGGTGGTGAGCATGGACATCAGCACACTGTTTACCCAGGCTGCCCGCAAATGGCCGCAGGCGCTGGCGATCAAAGACCTGCGCAGCGCCCGTGAACTGACCTTTGCCGAGCTCGATCAGGCCCTTGATGACTTCGCGGCGGGGCTGGTTGAGTTGGGCGTCGGTACGGGCGAGCGGGTTGCCCTGTTGGCCGATACCAGCCTGGACTATCTGCTGGCCGATTACGGCTGCATGGCCCATGGCCGGGTCCGCGTGCCGCTGGACCCCTCGCTGGCACCGGGCGAATTGCTGGCGCAGATCAAGGATGCCGGCGCGCGTTTGCTGCTGTTCGGCAAAGGCCATGCTCACGTGGCGGCTGCACTGGTGGAGCAGGGCGTGGTCTGCCTGCCGCTGGATGCAGTGAGTGTTCCTGGCATGGCAGCAGCACCGCTGCGGGTTGCCCAGGCACGCACGGAGCTGGCGTCGTTGAACTACACCGGCGGCACCACCGGCGCGCCGAAGGCGGTCATGCACACCCACGCCAGCCTGTGTGCGGTGTTGCAGAACATCGTCATGGCCCGCGCGGCGTTGCCCGGTGATGTACTGCTGAACGTGCGGCCGCTGTGGCCGATTGCGGCGGTGGCATTGCTGGCCCATGTGCTCAGTGGTGGGCAGTTGGTGCTGGCTGAGCGATTTGATGCCTCTACCTTTGTTGCCCAGTTGCAGCAGCACCGTGCGGCCTTCAGTTCGTTGGTGCCGACCCAGTTGTTGCGGGTGCTGCGTGAGCCGCGCCTGGCTTACCCGGACCTGAGCGTGTTGAAGAGCATCGACATCGGCGCGGCCGCCATCGCGCCCTCGGTTCTGGACGATGCCTGTGAGTTGTTCGGGCCGCGCTTGAGCGTGTTGTACGGCATGACCGAAGCCCCTTGGACCTGCTATTTGTCGGCTGCGCAAATGGGCCAACTGCGCCGCGACGGTGAGAGCGCCGAAGGGCTGGTCGGGCGTCCTGTGTTTGCTGCGGGGCTGCGAATCGACCGGCCCGATGACCAGGGCATGGGCGAAATCATGCTGGCGGGTCCGCAGTTAATGGCGGGTTACTGGCAGCAGCTCGAATTGACTGCGCAGGTGCTGGAAGAGGGCTGGCTGCGCAGCGGCGACCTGGGCCGGATCCGCGCTGATGGTTATTTGCAGGTCATGGGCCGCAGCAAGGAAATCATCCGCAGTGGCGGTAAAAGCATCCAGCCGGGTGAAGTCATCGAGTGCCTGCTGAGCCATCCGCAGGTGGCGGATGCCCATGTGTTTGGCCAGACCGATCTGGAGTGGGGCGAGCGGGTATGCGCCGCAGTCGTGCTTAAACCCGGTGCTGCGCCTTCCAGTGAGCAACTGCAAAGCCATTGCCGGCAGGTGCTGTCGCGTTTCAAAGTGCCGCGCCACGTGTACTTCGTGGAGACCTTGCCGCGTTCGCACTACGGCAAGATCCAGCTCAACCGCTTGCTTGAGCAACTGGGCTGAGCGTGCGCAGTGTTAGTTGGGCGCCATTTGCGCGGCAATGCCCTGACAGGTACGGCGCAGATGGCTGGCCAGCTCAGAGCCGGGGTGGGTTTGTTCTTCCATGGCCAGCCCGGCGATGACCAGCGCCCCGACGGCATGGCCGTTGGCGGGGCGAATCGGGTAGGCAATCGAGTGCAAGCCCGGTTTGAACTCTTCGTGGCCGAAGGCAAAGTCCTGCTCGCTGCGGATTTTTTGCAAGGCTGGATCGATCCGTTGCCAACGCTCTTCACCGAGCAAACCGTGTGCCTGCTCGGCGCTGTAAGTGGCCAGAATCGCCCGTCCGCTGGGGCTGCCGTCGATAGGGAATTGATCCGCCAGATCGACAATCACATTCAGCGGCGTCGACGGCGTCCACATCCGCTCAATCAACACCACCTCATCACCCACCGGAATCGACAGCGAGACAATGGCCTGCAAGTCACCGATCACACGCTGCAACTCAATGGTGAACGGCAGGGCGATCTTGCGCAGGTTAAGGCGATTGAGATAAGCCGACGAATAAATCAATGACTCGGCGCCGATCCGGTACGTACCGGCGTGCGACTCGATCAGATTCCAGTGATTGAGTGTCTTGAGCAGACGATGGATCGTGGTGCGATCAATCCCCGTCAGCTTGGCCAGCTCCAGCGCCGACGCGCCCTGCTTGAGCCGGGCCAGCGTCCTGAGCAAGACAATCGAACGGTCAATCACCTGAACGCGTCCGCAGTTGCCGGCTTTATCCTGGCTGGCCTGTGCTGCGAGTGGGAGTGAAGAAGTGTCCATTAAAATCCTGTGCGTGTTCGAGCCATTGCGAGCGGGTAAGGGTAGCGGTGAACGCGGTGGGAGAGAAAGGGGGGAATGCGTGGGGGATGAAAAATAGAGGGTAGGAGGAGTCGAGGTTTGGCGTAGGAAAAGTCTTGAAACTGATGATCTGCATTTCCTTTAACTTGCAGCGAAGTTTCTTTTTAAGAAATAAGAGTTTGTTTTGGATGGTTTTAATTGTTGTGCGTGGCGTGCTGAAAGTGTGGTGTTTAGTCGTAAATAGCTATTTGTCATATGGTTTATTTGTATGGAGTGTTTGTTTGATTTTGTATGCGGGTATATGTGCCGTTCGTCAGTTTTGATCGGGTTGTGCTCGTTGTAAAAGTCGTTATATGTTGGCTTGGAGTGTTAAGGGTAAGGGGTGTGGTGGTTTGAGTTTTCGTGTGTCGAAATGTGTCGTTTTAGTGGTGCTTTTTATCTTGACCTGTTAGTGGCGTTGGAGGATGGTGTTTTGTGTTGGGGGTAGCGATTTTAACGGGCTGCTGAGTGTGAGTGTATTTTTAAGGGGTTGCACTAAGTTATTAGGAGTGGGTCTATGTTGTGCGCTAAATTTTTGTTATGAGTTATGCTCGCGCCGGAGCCAAGGCTGGTTTGCTCGCGGCGATAATCTCAAATGTACTGCTTGGGCTTTCTTCACTTTATTGGAAAGCACTTGATGAAATGTCCCCGTTTGCTTTATTAAGTTATAGAGTTGTTTTTTCAACGGTAAGTGTGACGTTTATTTTGTTGGCTCGAAAAGAGCTTAAGTGCTTGTTGTTGGAGATCAAGTGGAAAGATGTATCACTGCACGGCGCGGCAGCGATTTTAGTGGCTTGTAACTGGGGGGCATTTATTTGGGCTTCGATTCATTCTCGGGTGTTTGAGAGTGGACTGGGTTACCTAATTGCTCCGTTGTTTGGAATTGGCTTAGGGCTGGTTTTTTATAAAGAGTTTATATCCATATTTAAAGGTGTCGCCCTGTTCTTTGTATTGTTGAGCGTGTTGTTTCTGATTTTGAGCGTGCCGGGCTTGGATTTCCGTGTGTATTTAAGCATCGGTGTGACGTGGGGGGCTTACACGTGGTTGAAAAAAATGGCCCGTCTAGATCCTGTGTCTGGATTATTTGTTGAATCTTTATTGCTCTCCGTTATGGTTGTTGCCTTGGTTTTATATTCTGATGGTGGAATAGAGGTTCCTGTAGGGTTAACTGTAATCGATTGGTCACTGCTTCTAAGCTGTGGTCTGGTTTCATTGATTCCTTTGGCACTCTTTGCATTCGCTGCAAAAAATATCCCTTTGAGTGTCATGGGGCTGTTGCAGTTTGTGCTACCACTGACTCAGTTTTGTGTTGCAGTGATTTTTTATGGACAAATAATTTCTTTTGAAATGCTTGTGGCGTTTTTAGTGATTTTTCTGGGGATGATTTTGGTGGTTTTGGAGTCGCCAATAAAAATGTTTTTGCGAATAAAACGGCGATCATAAATCTCGCGTACAACTATTCGTTGTGGGGCCGGAGCGGATTTGCCTAATCACAATGTATCAAGATCAAAACATCGCAGCCTTCGGCAGCGACTACAAAACTGGCTTGTATCGCACCCTCTGTAGGAGCGAGCTTGCCTCGCGATCTTTTAATCTTTCCATATATCCTAAATAACCTGTCGAAACGCGTAGTTATTTTTTAAGGAATAAATCATTTTCTGCTGATCGTCGATCACTTGCTCAATGGCTTGTCGGCGAATTTCAACGCCGCGCGCAGGATTTGCTTGCGCAGCAGTGCGCCGGGCACCTTGGCCAGTTGCTCGACAAAGGTTACGTCGAGCAACTCAGCGACGTGCGCAGCGCTGGCCGGGCTGCCGACCAACAGGTAGCTGCAGTGTTCGTCGATGCTGATCAGGTTGAGCAGCCAGTCCGGGTCATGGGCTTGCAGGGTCGATACCAGCGTTGCCCGCTGTGTCTGCAACAGGTGCTGCGCATTCCATACTGTGAGCTGCCCGATCACCCGTGGCAGCGGCAATTGAGCATCCATGCGCTTGAGGTCTTTGTTGATCGCCGCAGGCAGGTCATGCTCGATCGCGGTCTGGCATTCACTGAAGTAACGGGCTGGCCAGTCCTGAGCCAATCCTGCCTTGTCGGCCAGCGCTGCGTAGGCCTGCTGATCGCGGGCAGTGGTGACCTGGCCCTTGAGATTCAGGGTGTTATCGAGAATCGCAGTGGCCAGCAAGGCGGCGGTGCTTGGACTCATTGCGTGGAACAGACCGGCTTCGACCCAGCGCTCATACACCTGTGTGCAGGCGGCGCCGACAGCTTCGATGGCGGCCCTGGTGCCCAGCCGTTGCTGCCAATACGACTCAAAGCCCGGGTGATGGTCGATCACTTCAACCACACGCTGTGCATCGACACAGTCGTCGAAATGGCTGGGGTCACTGATGTCGATCATCACGAAGTGATCGTGCTCAGTGACAGGGTGTGCATCAAGGGCCACGGGCCAGTCGCGCAGGGTCTGGCTGATGCTCTGATTGAGCGGGGCACTGCTGATCGCCTTGGCCTCAAGGCCTTGCAGGTTAAGCAACTGGGCGAAAGCAATACACCCCGCATAAGCATCGACATCGAGATAGGCAGAGCCGCTGGTGACAACAATCATGGGCGAGGGCAAGTCCGGGAGCGGCAAGATAGAGGCCCGCCAACTTAGCTCAAAGAGATGTCAGCGGTGTTTCAGCTTTTGTGATCTCCCACGGCCTGTAGTCGCTGACGAGGAACGAAGGCTGCGATCAAGATCAAAAGATCGCGAGGCAAGCTCGCTCCTACGGTTTTATTGCGTGTGCAGATCTTGCTCTGGCCGCATTCTGCCCGGCCCGTCGATTGCCGCCTGCAGCGCGCCCCAGTGTTAAACTCGCCCTCGCCGCAGAACAAGCCAGCGCGGCGGTTGGTTAAGTTAGCCAGACGTGAGGCGTGCTTTTAGTTTTTAATGAGGCCACGCATTGCTTACCGGAATACTCCCATGATGGATCAACAATGAGCCGCTACCAGCCACCCCTGTCGCTGACTCTCCCGATGCTCGGGCTGGTGGCCGAGATCAGCGAGCAGATTGGCCGGTTGTCGGCGTTGCACGCTGCGACCCTGACTCCGCAGCTGCGACGGGGTAACCGGATCCGCACCATCCAGGCTTCGTTGGCGATTGAAAACAACACCCTGAGTGTCGAGCAAGTCACGGCCGTACTGGAAGGTAAACGCGTGTTGGGTTTGCCCCGTGAAATTCAGGAGGTCCGCAATGCGTTTGCGGCCTATGAAGCCATGCCTGATTGGCGTCCGTCATCGCGTGCTGATGTGCTGGCGGCTCATCGGTTGTTGATGCTGGGGTTGATTGACGACGCAGGCCAATTTCGTCGAGGTGGCGTTGGGATTTACCGCGGTGACAAGCTGGTACACATGGCGCCGCCGCCGAGTCGGGTGGCAACACTCATTGATGATCTGCTGGCCTGGCTTGAGGTGACGGAGCTTCACCCCTTGATTGCCAGTTGCGTCTTTCATTACGAGTTTGAATTTATTCATCCGTTCGCTGATGGCAACGGTCGTATGGGCCGTTTATGGCAAACACTGATCCTCAGTCAATGGCGCCCGGTGTTGGCCTGGCTACCGGTGGAAAGCGTGATTTGCGAGCAGCAAGAGGCTTATTACGCCGCGCTGCTGGCTGCCGATCAACAAGCGCAGGCCACGCCCTTTGTGGAGTTTATGCTGCAAGCCTTGCAGCAGGCCTTGTTGAATGCAGAACAGACCGACCAAGTAACCGACCAAGTAACCGACCAAGTAAGCAGTCATGTAATCCGCTTGCTTGACGCATTAAAAGGCAGCACGGGGTTGAAAACGGCTGAGTTGATGCCTCTATTGGGGCTGACCCATCGGGCAACCTTTCGCAGTAACTATTTGTCACCTGCGTTGACCGCCGGGCTCGTTGTAATGACGGATCCGCTTTCGCCGCGCAGCCCGGTACAGAAATACCGACTGACTGTCCAAGGCCTCAATTGCCTGGGCATGAGCAAGACCTGAAGATTTTTATTCACTCTGACCCAGAGACTCACATGGCCCACCAAGACATTACCTTCACCCCTGATCCAGACGCCGATTCCATCTCTTCGGATGTTGCCGGTTTTGCCGGGATTCTGGTCTCCACGCAGATCCCGACCCGTGCTGACGGCAGTCTGGAGCTGGGGGGGATTACTGAGCAGAGCGAGTGCACGTTGCAGGCGCTCAAGGTTGCCCTGGAAAAGGCCGGCAGTTCGATGGACCGGGTGTTGCACCTGACGATTTACCTGACGGACATGGCCGACCGCGCGGCGTTCAACGAAGTCTACAAGCGCTTTTTCGCCAAGCCGTGGCCGGTGCGTGCCGCTGTTGGCGTAGCGGCTCTGGCGGTTGAAGGCATGCGCGTGGAAGTGACCGCCATGGCGGCCAAGGCCTGAGTCAATAATACCCAACTGCGTTCGGTCTTCTACACTCCCTTTTGGCCAGTTTTTGGCCGTGCCAATGAAGGCACACTAAGAAAGGGAGCAATGAAGATGGTTCGCAGATTTTTGGGCGTTGTAGCGTTGGTATTGCTGGCCGGTTGCGCCACCAACCGGGCAGAAGTGGACGTGGATGTTTTGCCGCCGGGCAATACGCAAACGCCTGCCCCGAGCAATGGCAAGAAGGTGTTTGTCAGTGCCGTTGATGAGCGTGTTTTTCAGATCAAGCCAGACAGTTTCGATATCCCTTCGCTGAAGTACGACGATATTGACGACAAGTCGATTACCGAACGGGCGATTGCGCGCAAACGCAACAACTTCAATTGGGCCATTGGCGATGTGCTGCTGCCCAAAGGCCGCACGGTGGCCGGGTTGGTGAGTGATGCGGTGGCCAGCGCTTATCGCCAGGCCGGTTATGAGGTCGTGAGCACGCCAACGGGCAGTAATGTGCACAAGGTGCAGGTGCGCATTATTGAGTTCTGGTCATGGTCTGGCGTCGACGGTGTGCTGGACAAGGGCGTACGCAATCAGTCGCTGTTGCAGATCAAACCCGCAGGCGCGCCTGAGTACAGCGTGAAAACCCTGGTCACCGAAAACGCTAAGGTGGTGACCGACTCGGTCTGGAAGAACATTACCGAAGAGGGTCTTGAGGCCATTACTCAGGAAACCCTGAAGAAGCTTTAATCCGCTTGCAGGGCGAGGCTGTGACGGGTGTCTTAGCCTCGCTTTACTCTTCAGCGAGTACACGTTTTACGCCAGTGACGTGCGCTTGCCGAAAAACATTTCAGTGATCAGATCGTTGTTGATGGTGTCGCCTTGCAGGGTGCGTATCAGCAATTCACTGCCCAGCAGCGGCAGTGACAACAGCAGGGTCGGGTTCACGCGTTTGACCTTGGAGATGTTCTGAGTGTCGTTGACCAGCGCAATGATCTTGGTGTTTTCGCCGGCCACTTCCTTGGCCGCCAAAATGGTGAATACGTTCTGTGCATCGCTGTCCGACAGGGTGACGATGTACTTGGCTGCACCGGCGTCCGCCAGTTTGAGGGTCGCGGTGGCCGACGGGTCCCCCTCGATGATGTCGGCATTGTCTGGCAGGTCATGCTGGCTGCCCGGAGCACAGATTACCGTGACATGCTCGCCACGTGCCGTCAGGCCGTTGTAGACGTTGTGGGCCAATGAACTGGCGCCCACCAGGATGTAGTGCTTTTTGCGCGCCATGTGGGTCATCCGGCCTTTAATGATGCGCTGGATATTGTTGCTGATCAGCGGCCCGACAATGGACGCCAGGGAAATGGCAAACAGGGTGATGCCCAGCACAATCACCGTCAGGCAAAAATATCGGGACACGGTGGAGTGCGGGAGGATGTCGCCAAAGGCAACGGTGGTCATGACCTCAAGCGCGAAATAGAACGCTGTGGTCAGGTCGGTGACTGGCGGTGCGAACTGCTCCCCCAGGTACAACGTGCCCAGCGTGCTGTAGACGGTCAGCGAGGCCAGGCTGACGATCGCAAAAAAGCTGCCGGTGGCCAGGCTGTAGTGGTCAAACCGTCGCCAGTCATAAAACAGCACGGCGATGCTGACTAACGAAAGGTAAGTGACATAGCTGGGCTTTTTCTCGATGAAAAAGTCGATGCAGACCGCCGCCAGCAGTAACAGCAGGGCAAAGAACCAACTGATCCGCGACTTGATCAGCAGCCCGAAAGACATCAGTACAAGCACAAAGCCTGTGATGACCATGGGGATTTCCAGCAAGGCGAAAAAGCCCAGGGCTTCTTTCCATGAGTGAAACGAGCTGCCCGCAGCTTCGGCCTGCGCGAGCCAGCGTAGCCACACGGGCAGGACCATCGCACAGCCATTGATTGCCACCAGCAGCGCGACTCCATAGGCAAAACTGAGTCGCGATTTAACTTCCTGTAATAAAGCCATGGTTCCCACCTACCACATGTCCGTTATGAGGTTCGGGGGAGTGTAGGACAGGTTTTAAGTTTTACGCTGGCAGGGCGAGAGGCCCCGCACGGGCCTTGTTCCAGGCCATTGCGGGGCAAAAGGAAAGGGCGTTTGGCTACAGCGACGTGCGCTTGCCGAAGAAGATTTCGGTGATCAGGTTGTTGTCGATCTGGTCGCCCTGCAGGGTGCGCACCAGCAGTTCACTGCCCAGCAACGGCAGGGACAACACCATGTTCGGGGCCACGCGTTTGACCTTGGGGATGTTGTCGGTTTCGTTGACCAGCGCGATGATTTTGGTGGTGTCGCCGGCCACTTCCTTGGCAGCCAGAATGGTAAACACATTCTCTGCATCGTTTTCACGCAAGGTGACGATGTATTTGGCCTCGTCGGCACCGGCCAGTTTGAGGGTCGCGGTTGAAGACGGATCACCCTCGATGATGTCGGCGGTTTCCGGTAGTTCGTGCTGAGTGCCAGGAACATTGATGACGGTGACGTGCTCGCCACGATCAATCAGGCCGGTATAGACGTTTTGCGCCAGTGAGCCAGTGCCGACCAGGATGTAGTGATTTTTACGGGCCATGTGGGTAATCCTGCCTTTGACAATGCGTTGAATGTTGTTGCTGATCAGAGGTCCGGCAATCGACGCCACCGACACCGCGAAGATGGTGATCCCCAGAATAATCACCGTGACGGTGAAGAGCCGGGCATCGGTGCTGTGTGGCACGATGTCGCCAAAACCGACGGTCGACATCACCACAATGGAGAAATAAAACGCCGAAGGCAGGTCGTTGACCTCGGGGGTGAACTGATCGCCCAGGTACAGCGTGCCCAGGGTGCTGTAGACAATCAGCGAGGCGATACTGACGATCGCAAAGAAACTGCCGGTGGCCAGGCTGTGGTGATCAAAGCGGCGCCAGTAAAAAATCAGCAGAGCGATGGTGAACAACGAGTAGTAGGCCACGCCGTTGGGATTTTTCACGATGAAAAAATCGACGCAGACCGTGGCAATCAATAACAGCAGCGAAAAAAACCAACTGATACGTGACTTAAGTAACAGTCCGATCGACATCAGCACCAGCAAAAAGCCAACGACAAATCCGGGGATTTCCAGCAAGGCCAAAAAGCTTAAGGCGTCCTTCCACGAGTTAAAGACACCGCCTGCCGCATCAGAGTGGGCGATGCCGCGTTGTAGCACCGGCAGAATCAGGGCCATCCCATTGATGGCAGCCACCAGGGCTACCCCATACGCAAACGAGAGTCGCGATTTAACTTCCTGTAATAAAGTCATAATTCCTACGACGTGTCTATTTAGCGGTTTCAAGAGTGTAGGTCAGGTTAATGCACCTGACCTTTCTGGCTTCGCGCAGTTTAACAAGTGCTCTTAGACGCTGGCACCCAGTCGGTCATAGCCTCGCAAGTAGTAGTTGAGCCCCGAGATCAGCCAGCAGAGCACGAACAGGGCGATGATCCAGTAGCCAATTTCTCCAAAGTTGTCGTTAAGCGCCGCAATCGGCGCCCACAGTCCGCCGCTCAGTTCCAGCTTGTCAGCGATCAGGCCCAGCGCTTCGACGCCGCCGATAAACAGCGCGACAAACACCGACGCGGCGGTGATGGTGATGTTGTAGTAGAGCTTGCGCACGGGCTTGGAGAAGGCCCAGCCATAGGCGCCGATCATCACGAAGTTGTCGAGCGAGTCGATCAGCGCCATACCGGCGGCAAACAGCACCGGGAACACCATGATTGACCACAGGTTGATGCCTTGTGAGGCGCTGGTGGCGCTAATACCCAGCAGGCCGACTTCGGTGGCGGTGTCAAAGCCAAGGCCGAACAGAAACCCCACCGGGTACATGTGCCAGCTTTTATTGACCAGGTTGAACAGGCGGCCAAAGATGCGCGCCATCAGCCCGCCCTTGTTGGCCACCAACAGGTCCAGTTCTTCGGCGGGCAAGGTGTGGCCCGCCTTGACCTGTTTGAACTTTTTGTACACCGACAGCAGGATCACCAGGTTAAGCACGCCGAACAGCAGCAGGAACACCGAGGACACCAGGGTGCCGATCAAACCGCCGGTTTCATGGAACCACTCCATGTCGTCCTTGAAGGCCATGGCGGTGACGGCGATGGCAAAGGAGGCGAGCACCACAATGGTCGAGTGCCCGAGGGAGAACCACGTACCGACGGCAATCGGTCGCTTGCCTTGCTGCATCAATTTGCGCGTGACGTTATCAATGGCCGCGATGTGGTCAGCATCCACCGCATGGCGCAACCCAAAGCCGTAGGCCAGCAACGCGGTGCCCATCAGTACCGGGTTACTGCCGAACTCGATAAACGCCCAGGCCCAGGCGAGCAGGTTGGCGACCACCAGACCTACCAGTAAGTAAATGGCCCGCCTTGTGGTATCGCTGGTGTCAGAACGGCTGGAAGGGTGAGCGATAGCGGTCATTGTTGTTCCTCAAAACACTGCACTTATTGACGATGAGAGGGCATAACGTCCTTGTTCGGCACCAGAAATAACCACGACGCGAGCACAAAAGGCATGGTCAGGGTCGGGATGCCCACAGGGGCCAACACAGTATTCAAAGCACCCTGCACAAATACAGTGAAAATTACGCCGATCAGCGTGTAAATCACTACCCGCAAGCGCGGCTTGTTGAAGGTTGAGCCCAGCGCAATGGCGGTGAGCACGGCACTGAACGCATACAAGCCGTTATTGATGGCCGACTGCTCGCCCTGCAACAGGCTTGCCACCAGCACCGCCAGTAATGAACCCACCAGCCCAAACAGCGCTGCCCACAACGAAGACACTGCCAGACCGGCCAAAAATAATAAACTGCCGACGACGGTGCTCATCAAAAACACTTCGGAGATGCCGTAGAACGTGGCATGGAACACGTCGATGCCGTCGAGCAGGTCTGGCGTGTGTGCGACCAGATCGTGGGGCAGGTTGGGCAGGGGCAGTGTGTGGCTGTTCAGGCCGCCAAAGGCATAGCTGGCCAACAGCATGGTCCAGGTCACCAGAACAAAGGGCGCCGTCAGGGCCGCGACTTTCCAGGTTTTCAGAATGTCGGCAATGCAGATGGTGACGATCACCGAGACCACGCCGCCGAGGATGATGCACAGCCAGACGATGGGGGTGACCTCCAGAAACGTCGGCAAGCCAACACCCACCAGGCAGCCGTTGTAGCCGAACAGACCGGCTTTCCACGACGTCTGGTCCTTGAGGTGCATGCCGGTAAACGTGGCTGCGACGGTGCCCAGCACGCTGCCAAATGCGACCGCCGGATTACCTTCGGCAAAGGCCCCGACAAAAATCGCGGCAAAAAACAGCAAGCCGGTCAGCGGGTTGTTCTGGAACATCACCTGCGCGCAGCCGCGCAGGGTGACGTCAATAAACCCCAGCAGTGCGTTGCCGTTTGCCAGTTGCGACCACTTGGATAACGCCGCGTGCATAGTGACTGTCTCCATCGAACCCCGCTAGGAGCCATGTTCACCTGCTCCCGTCAGCGGCGTTTACTTCCACAAAAAGGGCGGTGGCAAGGTCACGCCCAGGATCTCTTCACGGGCGACGGCCCAAAATGCGCGGATTTGCGCTTTGACCGCGCCGCTGTCATTGCCCAGTACTTTGAAGATTAAGCCGCACTGATTGGGCAAACGTGTGACACCGCTGGCCAGCCCCGCCTGCCTGTCAAACACGGCCGGGATGCGCTCGACAATGCGCTCGTGATGTTCCTGGGGCGTGAGCAACACCACGTTGGCGAACACGTCAAAGGTTTGCATCACGCCCACAGCGTCCAGGCTTTGCTTTTTCGGCTCCAGCACGTATTTCTCGACAAACAGCTCCTTGCCCTCAAGGGTTTCGGCGGATACCCGCGAGGAATACACATCAAAGCCGAAACGCTCATCGACATGGTGATACTTGCGCCCCGACATCAGGGTCTCGCAGTAAAGGGCCGTTGCCGTCGGGTGGATGCTGATGCGCGTATCAGTGATAAACCGCGCATCGCGATGGGGGATAAGCGGGTCGGGCATAAACTCCAGATAGCCGTTTTCTTCGATTCGCAGGTGCTGAACCTGCGTGGCGTAGTTGGCGTTCATGGAGTGCACTTTGGTCGCCGACTGGGTGGTGACATGCCCGCAGGCGCCCACGCCCACGCTCACATCCGTGGCCAGACGGTCGCCCTGGAGCACGCAACCCGAGGTCGAGATCATGGTCACACAGGGCAGTTGCGGCAGTGCTTCGTCCCAGTACAAGGCCCGTTGCACCAATGACGGCACGCGCCGCTCCATGTCTGCTAGTACGCTGCGCTTGCCGCGTTGTTCAAAACCCAGGCGCAGGTAGCCGCTTTTGCCGACGGCGCCGCTGTGCATCTGCGCGGGTTCGTCCTGGTACTGCGCGAGTTCCGGGGCGTCGTTGCCGAGTGAATGAGCACGAAGCCGTGAAGGGTTGTTCACGATCTGGCTCTGCGCGGTCATGCCGTAACCTCAGCCTTGGCCGCCGAGGAAGAGGGTTTGTGGGCGAACAGGAACATGTGTTCGATCATGTCCACCAGCGCTTCAATGCCATGCCCGGTTTTGCAGTTGGTGAGGATGTAAGGGCGGCCGCTGCGCACCACTTGGGTGTCGCTTTCCATGACCTCCAGGCTCGCGCCCACGTAAGGCGCCAGGTCGATTTTATTGATGATCAGAATGTCCGCCTGGACCAGGCCGGGGCCATTTTTGCGGGGGATTTTCTCGCCTTCGGCGACGTCGATCACGTAGATATAAAAGTCGGCCAGGGCGGGGCTGAAGGTCAGGGTCAGATTGTCGCCGCCGCTCTCGATCATGATCAGGTCGCTGTCCGGGAACTTCTCTTCCATCTCTTCGACCGCGGCGATGTTCATGCTCGGGTCCTCACGCACCGCCGTGTGCGGGCAGGCGCCGGTTTCAACGCCAAGTATCTTGTCTTCGTCGAGGATGCCCTTGAGCGTGCGCTTGACCTGTTTGGCGTCTTCGGTGGTAACGATGTCGTTGGTGATGATCAGCGGTTTGTACCCACGCTGGATCAGGATCGGGGTGATCACTTCAATGACGGCGGTTTTGCCGGAGCCGACCGGGCCGCCAATACCAATACGGGTAATCTTTTTCACAGGCTCTTCCTTGGAAAGTGCAACGGATTCAGTTCATGAACAAACGCACATGGGCTTTGACGTGGACCGCCGCCAGTACGTCGACGATGGGGACATACGACGACATTTGCTCGATGTCGCCGATTTCTGCGATGTCGCAGAAGGTTTCGATGTCATGGTTCAGTTCAAACAAAATGCGCTGGGTGTCGAGGTGGGTGACCCGCATCAGGCGCATGGCCGCGCTGAGGATGGTCATGGCCACACCGTACTGGTGCATCACCACCACTTCTCGGGCACCGATGCCCTGGGTCGACATGACCACGGCCTGGGTGACGGGGTAGGTGCCGGCGGCATGGCCGGCTTTGATTTGTTCGAGCCACCAGCGCACCAGTGGTTTTTCCACCACATGGATCGACATTTCGGCGAGTTTTTTGCCCATGCGGGTGGCCATTAACCGGCTTTCTTCATTGAGCTTGCGGTTGTTCACCGCCCAGTCGGCGCGCAGGATCGCGTCACGGTCATCGGCCACGGCGGCCCGGTGCGCCGCGACCACGCCCATGCCGTCACAACTGGCGGCCTGTTTGAGGGCGGTGAGGACAAACCCCTTGAGGCTGTCGACATCGTGCACGATGCCGGTCTGAATGGCCGACTCCACGCCGTTCGAGAACGAAAAGGCGCCTACGGGCAATACCGAGTCGCCAAACTGCATGATGCGAATCAGGTCTGATGCGTTCATCCAAAGTGCCTTATGCCGGGTTTAGTGCTTAGCGTCATGGCTGTGAAACGTCAGGCCGTTGTCATGGCTATGGCTGTGCGGGTCATGCAGGTATTGGCCTTTGATCTGCAGGGCGGCGGCTTCCAGTTTGTCCTGGGGGCTGGCCACATGAACGTGGGTGGCGGTTTCTTCGGCGCCACCAAACAGCAGGCGCGCTTCAGAAGGGGTGAGGTTGGGCAGCACGGCGGCACCGCTGACAAAGGCGTAGGGCAGGTGCTCAAAGCCGTGGGTGCGCATCACCGAATCCATCATCTTGGTTTCCACCGTGAGCGGGATGTACACCTCGTTGTTTTTGGTCACGGCTTTCCAGTGCTGGTTGCCCAGGGCATGCCCGAGTTCGAAGCTGGTCTTGATCAGTACGTCCAGGGGTTGCTGCTTGAGTTCTCTCAAGTCAATGACCATCACGTCGCGCAGGTTGAGTTGCACTACCACGGCATGCCGGGTGGGCTCATCCCACATCAGTACGTCGCCGTCAGCCAGCACCACGTTGCGGTTCAGCGAGATCCCGAGGTCAAGCCCGCCGACGCTGGTGCGGCGGCAGCGGCTTTTTTGCGCTTCACGCTGGTCCAGGATCAGCACATCAATGTCAGCCCCTTGCAGTTTTTGCTTCCAGACCGGGTCTTTCTTGGCATTGCCCAGAATGTGTTCAATCAAAATCACCTTGAAACTCCTCTCTAATCCCTTGTAGGAGCGAGCTTGCTCGCGATCTTTTGATCTTTAAAAGATCGCGAGCAAGCTCGCTCCTACAGTCAGATGGTGGCTTAGCCGAAGAAGTAGCGCTGGTTCATGGCGGCCACGTCGATGGGTTTGCACGTGGCGTGCACGCCGTCGACCTTGACCTCGAAGGTTTCCGGGTTCACTTCGATTTTGGGAGTCTGGTCATTACGCACCAGGTCTTTTTTGGAGATGGTGCGGCAGTTGCGAATGGCCATGACCTGGCGGTCCAGCCCGGCTTTTTCCTTGACCCCGTCCTCCAGCGCGGCTTGCGACACAAAGGTCACGCAGGTGTCCTGCAGGGTCTTGCCGAAGGCGCCGAACATGGGGCGGTAGTACACCGGTTGCGGCGTGGGCAGGGAGGCGTTCGGGTCGCCCATGGCGGCCCAGTTGATCATCCCGCCCTTGATCACCATTTTTGGCTTGGCCCCGAAGAACCGTGGGTCCCAGAGCACCAGATCGGCCATTTTGCCGACTTCGACCGAGCCCAGAACATGGCTCACACCCTGGGCAATGGCCGGGTTGATGGTGATTTTCGCGACGTAGCGCAGCACCCGGAAGTTGTCGTTGTCCGGGCTATCTTCTGGCAGTTTGCCGCGAGAGGCTTTCATGGCGTGGGCGGTTTGCATCACCCGCAGCCAGTTTTCCCCGACCCGGCCCATGGCCTGAGAGTCGCTGGAAAACATTGAGATCACGCCCATGTCCTGCAGCACGTTTTCGGCAGCGATGGTTTCCGGGCGCACCCGGCTTTCTGCAAACGAAACGTCGGCGGGCACGTTGGGGTTGAGGTTGTGGCACACCATGATCATGTCGAACAGCTCTGCCTGGCTGTTGACACCATAGGGCAGGGTCGGGTTGGTCGAACTCGGCAGCACGTTCAGTTGGCTGGCCACGCGGATAATGTCCGGGGCGTGGCCGCCACCTGCACCTTCGGTATGGAAGGTGTGAATGGTGCGGCCTTCAAAGGCATCAATGGTGTCTTCGACGTAGCCGCCTTCGTTCAGGCTGTCGGTGTGGACCGAGACCTGCACGTCCATTTCATCGGCAATGCGCAGCGAGTGGCGCAGGGCGTTGGAAGTGGCGCCCCAGTCTTCGTGGACCTTGAGGCCCGCGACCCCGGCAATGATTTGTTCGGCCAGCGGGGCGTGGGCATAAGAGTTGCCTTTGCCCAGCAAACCGACGTTGATCGGCAGGCCCTCAATGGCCCGCAGCATCTTGCGGATGTTCCACGGGCCGGGGGTTACGGTGGTGCCGTTGGTGCCATCTGTGGGGCCAATGCCGCCGCCGAAGAAGGTGGTAATGCCATTGGACAGGCCGTGGTAAGCCTGTTGCGGCGAGATCAGGTGAATATGGGTGTCGATCCCGGCAGCGGTGAGGATCAAGTGCTCGCCCGAGATGGCATCGGTGCTGACGCCGACTACCATGTCTGTGCTGATGCCGGACATCACGTCCGGGTTGCCGCTTTTGCCGATGCCGCAAATCTTGCCGTCACGAATACCGACGTCGGCTTTGATCACGCCCTGAATCGGGTCAATGATGGTGACGTTGGTGATCACCAGGTCCAGCACGCCGTTGTCGCGGGTCAGGTGGTTGTTGTGACCCATGCCGTCGCGCAGGGATTTACCCCCTCCGTAGACCGATTCTTCGCCGTAACCGCGCAGGTCCTTTTCGATTTCGACGAACAGGTTGGTATCGCCCAGGCGGATTTTGTCGCCGGTGGTGGGGCCAAACAGGCCTGCGTATTCTTTGCGTGAAATGGTGGGCATCGGTGGCTCCTTGCTAATGCCGCGCTGGCGCTGAGGGCGTCACTGCGCAGGTGCAAAAAAAGTGAGTGCATGCGGGGCTGTGCGGGCTACGGGTCGGTCTTGGAAAACTTGAAACCCAGCTCGGTGGCAAGTTGTATGGCTTGCAGTTTTTCCGCGCGCTCATGCAGGGCGATGGTGTTGTCTGGCGCCCAGCCGTCGACCAGGTTGTTGAAGCCGTACACGGTCTGTTTGCCACCGTAAGGGATCAGTGACACTTCAATTTCATCGCCCGGCTCAAAGCGGATCGCCGTGGTCGAAGTGATGTTCAGACGTTTGCCAAAGGCGGCAGCCCGGTCGAATTCCAGTGCGCGGTTCACTTCAAAAAAGTGGTAATGCGAGCCGATCTGAATCGGGCGGTCGCCGGTGTTGCGCACTTTGATCTGGGTCACCGGGCGGTCTTCGTTGAAGGTGATCGGTGTGCTGGCGTAGACAATGCCGCCCAGCGGTACATCGTCCTCCTGGCCTTTGGGCACGCCACCGGGGTCTTTGGCGTTGGGGATGCTGTGCTCAGGATGCGTGTCCTGGTGCGGGCTGGCGGGTGCGGCAGTTTTTTTGCGGGTCATGACGGGCTCCTCAAAACAGGGCTGTGTGCGTTGCGCGATCAAGCCAGGCCGTTATTTGATCGGGTCGTGAACGGTCACCAGACGGCTGCCGTCGGTAAAAATCGCCTCAACCTGAACGTTCGGAATCAGCTCGCTGACGCCTTCCATCACATCGTCTTTGGTCAGCACTTTGCTGGCTTCTGTCATGACGTCTTCAACCGACTTGCCGTCCCGGGCGCCTTCCAGGGCCGTGACGGTGATGATTGAAACGGCCTCCGGGTAGTTCAGCTTCAAGCCGCGCGCCTTGCGGCGCAGCGCCACGTCCGAGAGGGTGTAAACCATGAGTTTGTCGATCTCTCTGGGGGTGAGTTGCATAAGCCCTCCTGTCTACAGTGCGGTAAAAATGAGTGTTCGGCGTGTGGGGCAGGGCATGAACCTGCGCCCACACAAAAAGGCCGGTAACGGGCTGAGCCGTTCAGGCGTGGTGACAATAAATGAGGGTTTTACAGGGGCTGCCCACCCCGATTGACGGGCCGCAGGCACGTAATACCCGATGCAGGTGTGTTTCATCGGCTCGACCGTTCAAATCCATTGCGGTGGGGGCGATCTGAGCCTAGACCATATTTTTTGAGGGGTGAGCGCAAGAGCAATTATTTGGGCACAGGGGTTGCCAGAGCGTGTTGGCAGGGAGTGTTTTTGTGCTTAATTTTTTTAATTAAAAACAATTAGTTATTTATCTATTCATGACTTTTTTTGAGCGTTCATCGTGAATTTGCGTTGTTATAAAAAATCACAAGACGGTAAAAAATCTTAGTTTTAAGTAGGGTAATTCCTACCTAATAAGTAGGAATTGTCTTTAGTTTTTTGCGCTCAACTTCGATGAGCAGCTACGTGTTCTCGATAGAGCGCGGCATGCAATTGATCATTCAGTTCGGTCAACTGCTGAAGCATTTGCAGGCTCAGCCAGACATAGGCGTAGAACGGGGTTTCGGCACTTTTGCTGTTGGCGACTTGCAGGGCCAGGTCCTTGAGGTCATGAGTGGTTTGACGCAACTGGTCGCTGATGTCGTTGTTGCCAATGCCCATGCACAACGTGTTTTGCAGCGACTGCAAGGCTTGGGGGATCAACTGCCGAACCTCACGCAACACTGGTTGGTCTTCAATCAGCGTGTGGCTTTGGGCAGACGACCAGTAGGCATCGATCATCAGCGTCAGCGTCGACAGCAGATTCCGGTGCAGCGTTTGCAACCCATGCAAAACCGCAGGCTTGAGCTTGCTTTCACTGCTGGCCGGGACGATGTAGTTACGCAGTTTAAGGATGGTGTCTAGCTCATCCTTTAGCTGTTCTTCCAGTTGCGGCCGCTCAAGGGTCTTCTGCGAAAAGCAGGTTTCGTACAGATGCTTGAGTTTGCCCAGGCTCTGGCTGAAGGTGATGCGCCAGTCGGTGTAGGCGCGCTGCGGGTAGATGCTCGAATAGAGCATCGCCAGCACGGAGCCGGTCAACACATACAGGCTGCGCAGAAGGGCAGACTCCATGTCATTGGGCGGTGAGCAACTGACGACGGCCAGGGTTGAGCCGATGAGCAAGGCCATGTACGGGTGCTTGCCGAGGGTCAGGTAGCCGGCCACAAACATCACCACCGCGCACCACAGCAACATTGCCGGGAATGAATAGATCTCCAGAAACAGCGCGATCAGCCCGGATAATGCGCCGATCACCGTCCCGCCAGTACGTTGCAGCGCCCTTGAGAACACGTTGCCCCAATACGGCTGCGGCCCCATTACGATCAGCAGGGTGATGAGGATCCACACGGCCCCATCGAGCCTGAAATAACGGATCACGGTGTAGGTGATGAGAAACGCCAGGCTGATGCGCAGGGCGTGGATCCAGCGGTAGTACCGGTAGGTCAGCTGTTCCAGGTTGGAGATCTTTTTACCCAGTTGCATAGATAGCCCCACGACGGCGAAGGATCGGGCAGCCAGCGTAGTTCAGGCTGGCGCGATTGACCATGTGCCATGCTTTAAGCAGATAGCACCCTCTGTATTTGGAATGGCGAGGAGGGCGCCGGCTGCGTTTAAGATGCTCGCGTGGTGCTAAAAAAATAATCGAGGATGGCCTGATGAACGCAATTCCAACGCTGCTGAACCGCAAGCCCTTGCCCGAGGCCTTATTGCTCGCATTGGGGCAACTCTTGGGTACGCGGCTGTCGACGTCGGCCAGTGTGCGCGAGCACCACGGTAGCGATATTTCGTCGTTGGGCCCGGTCCCGCCGGATGCGGTTGCGTTTGTCGAGAGCCTTGAGGAGATCATCAGCGTCTCCAGCCTGTGCCATGCCCACGATGTGCCGATGATTCCTTACGGCAGCGGCACCTCGCTTGAGGGCTGGCTGCAGGCGGTGCAGGGCGGGGTGTGCATCGATGTGTCGGGCATGAACCAGATTATCCAGATCCGCCCGGACGACATGGACGTGACGGTGCAGCCGGGTGTCACGCGCAAACAGTTGAACGCCGCTTTGCACGGCACCGGCCTGTTTTTTCCGATTGATCCGGGGGCCGATGCGTCGCTGGGCGGTATGGCCTCGACCCGGGCGTCGGGCACCAACGCTGTGCGTTACGGCACCATGCGCGAGAACGTGCTGGGCATGACCGCGGTGCTGGCAGACGGTCGGGTGATCCAGACCGGCGGCCGGGCCCGCAAGTCTTCGGCCGGGTATGACCTGACGCACTTGCTGGTGGGTTCGGGCGGTACGTTGGCGACCTTCGCCGAGTTGACGGTTAAGTTACATCCCTTGCCTGAAGCCGTGTCGGCGGCCATTTGCACGTTCCCTTCTGTGGATCAAGCCGTGCAGGCGGTGATCCAGACCATTCAGTTGGGCGTGCCGATTGCCCGCATCGAGCTGATCGATGCACTGACCGTGCGGGCGATCAACGCTTACAGCAAGACTTCACTGCGTGAAGCGCCGTCCTTGTTCTTTGAATTGCATGGCTCGGAGTCCGGGGTTAAAGAGCAGATTGAAACCGTACGCCTGGTGGCTGATGAACACGGCGGCCAGGACTTTGAATGGGCGGTCAACCCTGAAGACCGTACCCGGCTGTGGCAAGCGCGACACGATGCCTACTTTGCTTCGGTGGCGTTGCGTCCCGGCTGCCGATCCTTGACCACCGACTCGGTGGTGCCGATTTCGCGCCTGGCCGAGTGCATTGAAGCGACCGCCGCAGACCTTGAAGAAAATGGCCTGCTGGCGCCGATCTTTGGCCATGTGGGCGACGGCAACTTCCACGCCTTGATCCTCGTCGACCCCGACAATGCCGACGAAGTGGCCCGCGCCGAAGCGGTGGCGCACCGCCTGGCCGAGCGGGCCATTGCTTACGAAGGCAGTTGCACCGGCGAGCACGGCATTGGCTTGACCAAGCGGGACTACATGGCGGTCGAGCATGGCCAGAATGCGGTGGATGTCATGCGTTCAATCAAGCACGCGCTAGACCCTAAAGGCTTAATGAACCCCGGCAAGATTTTTGGCTGACGCCTGGGCGCCTCAAGGGCTGTAGAATCGCCGGCATGGAAATTCGACAGCTCAAATATTTTGTGGCGATTATTGACTGCGGCAGCCTCTCGGGGGCTGCCCGCGAAGTCTTTGTGGCCCAATCGGCCCTGAGTAAACAGGTCCTGGAACTCGAAAAAGAACTCGGCGTGCAGTTGTTGCACCGCAGCCGCAACGGCGTCAGCGCGACGGATCCGGGCAAAGTCTTCTACGAGTACGCCCAAGGCATTCTCAAGCATCTACAGGACGCCCGCGTGGCGGTCCTTGACTCGGCGCAAACCCTCAGCGGCTCGGTGGTGGTGGCCTTGCCGCAGAGCGTCGCCAGCCCGCTGGCCTTGCCATTGCTGCGTGCGGTGGCGGCGCATTATCCGCATATCAGCCTGAACCTCAATGAAGAACTGACCGGCAATCTGTTTGAGCAGCTGCTCTACGGGCGCATTGACCTGGCGTTGTTTACCGATGTCGGCTTGCCTGCCGAAATCGCCTTCAGCCCGCTGCTGCAAGAGGACTTTTACTGGCTCAGCGCGGCGACCGACCCACAGCCTCCGGGCACCGGCGCCCTCACACTTGAGCAGGC
>NZ_WIWK01000060.1:0-35979 GCF_009600165.1 Pseudomonas sp. FSL R10-0399 | reverse complement strand
ACAGGTTTCGGCGCCGATGCGCGGCGGCCCTTCGCCATCGCGGGAGAACATTTGAATCACCCCGCCCGCATTGCTGCCGTACAGCGTGGCCGCCGGGCCGCGCAACACTTCGATGCGCTCGGCGGTGTCGAGGTTAAACGTCGCGGCCTGGCCCTGACCGTCCGGAGTGCTGGCCGGGATGCCGTCGGCTATCAGCTTGATGCCGCGCACGCCAAAGGCCGAGCGAGCACCAAACCCACGGGACGATATTTGCAGGTCCTGTGCGTAATTTTGCCGGTTTTGCACCACCAGCCCCGGCACGCGGGACAGCACTTCTGAGGCATTGATGCCCAATTGACCGTCGCTGATCTGCTGCTGGTTAATGCTGTCGACCGAGTAGGGCAGGTCAAAGCTTGGGCTGGCGCTGCGCGAACCGGTAATGACGCTGGGGTCCAGTTCCAGGGTTTCGGCGAAGCTGGCGGGCGCGAGGCAAAGCCCCGGGAGCAACAGGGCAAAGCGGGCAGGGGCAAAAAAATTCATGGGCGGTATCGGGGTTCCGTGTGACGCGACCCGTCTGGGCGACGGGTATCAGGCTAGCAGAGGGCGGGTAGTTTAGCGGTGTAAGAGGCTTCATACGAAAACTTAGGACGCCATGACCTGCGATTAGCCGCAGCCGGATGCTAGGTTGCGAGGTCATTTTTCAGGAGCCAATGCGATGGCCTGCAAGTTCGTGCTGCTGTGTGTCATGCCTTGCTTTTTGTTGGGGTGTGGGTCCGTCAAGACCTTGTTCGGCAGTGATGAGAGCATCCGCCGGGACCTTAAAAAGCAGCGCAGTTACTGTGACTCGGTGACCCGTGTCTACAGTGGCGTAGCGTTTGATTTGTGCGTGCTGAATGCGCCGCCCAACACCACCAGCGGTGTGCCCAGCGGGTTTGTGCCGATTTTCTTTTTTGACGTGCTGGCGTGTGCGGTGGTCGACACGGTTGCGTTGCCCTATACGATTTTCCAGCAAAGCCGTGAAGGCAGTCTCTTGTTGAGGTAGGCAGGCGGGCGCCAGGGCGTGGCAAATAGCGCTGGGTCATTCCCGTGCGCTTTACGCTATAATCCCGCCCTTTAGTTGTTTCTGCGCGTTGCGCGCAGTACACCCTTTTTTCAGGCGCCCGCCGCCTGCCTGCATTTTTAAGAGGCTAATCCAGTGGCATTGACGATCCTTGGCCTGTCCGGCGCCCTTAGCCATGATCCCTCCGCAGCCCTCTATATTGACGGCAAGCTGGTTGCAGCGGCTGAGGAAGAACGCTTTGTACGCGACAAGCATGCAAAGAACCGCATGCCTTACGAATCCGCAAAATTTTGCCTTGAGCAAGCGGGTATCAAACCTTCCGACGTTGATGTGGTGGCGATCCCGTTTGCGCCCATCAGCTTGTTCGGCAAGGCCCGCTGGCACTACGCCAAGCGCTACTGGTACGCCCCGGACCGCGCTCTGGATGCGATCCTGATGGGCAACCGTCGCTACAAGCGTTATCGCAACAAGATTGTGTTCTGCCTGCAGCAACTGGGTTTTGATCCGAAAAAAATCAAGATCGAGCCGGTTGAGCACCACTTGGCCCACGCCTCCAGCGCCTACCACTGCTCGGGTTTCAAAGAGAAAACCGCGATTCTGGGTATCGATGGTAAAGGCGAGTACGCCACGACCTTCTTTGGTTATGGCGAAAACGGCAAGATCACCAAGATCAAAGAATTCTTCGACCCGGACTCCCTGGGTGGCCTGTACGGCGCGATCACCGAGTTCCTCGGTTTCGAGATGCTCGACGGTGAATTCAAGGTCATGGGCATGGCGCCGTACGGCGACGCCAGCAAATACGACTTCTCGCGGCTGGCCTCGTTTGAAAACGGCGAGTTGGTGGTCAACACCGAATACGCCAACGTTATCGGCCTGCGCCGCTACAAAGAGAAGGGCAAAGGCTTCTACTTCTCGCCAAAACTGATCGAGTGGCTGGGCCCCAAGCGCGAAGGCGACATCGCCGACGAGCCGTACATCCACTACGCCGCGAGCATGCAAGCGCTGTTTGAAAAACTGGCGCTGCAGATGATCGACTACTACCTGGGCGACATTCTCAAAGAGACCGGCAAAATTGCTTTTGCGGGCGGCTGCGCGTTGAACGTGAAGCTGAACCAAAAGATCATTGCCCGCCCGGAAGTCAAAGAGCTGTTCGTCCAGCCTGCGTCCGGCGATGCCGGTACGGCGGTGGGGGCTGCGGCCTATGTGTCCCACGCGCGCGGCGTGCCGGTCGAGAAGATGGAACACGTCTACCTCGGCCCTGCGTACAGCAACGAAGACGTGATCGCGGCGTGTGCCCGTCACCCGGGCAAGCCTGCCTGGCGCAAAATCGAAGGCACGCCTGAGAAAATCGCCAAGATCATGGTCGATGGCAACCCGGTAGCCTGGTTCCAGGGCCGCATGGAGTTTGGCCCGCGTGCCTTGGGCGGTCGTTCGATCATCGGTTGCCCGAGCAGCGAAGGCGTGGCTGACCGCATCAACGAACAGATCAAGTTCCGTGAGCGCTGGAGGCCTTTCTGCCCGTCGATGCTCGACACCGTGGGCCCGCAGATGATCAAGGTCGATCACCCGGCACCGTTCATGACCTTCACCTTTGAAGTGGCTGAAGAGTGGAAAACCCGCGTGCCAGAGGTGGTCCATGAAGACGGCACCTCCCGCGCCCAGGTGCTCAAGCGCGAATACAACCCGCGCTACTACGACATGATGAAGGCCCTTGAAGTGCTGACCGGCAACGGCGTGTCGCTGAACACCTCGCTCAACCGCCGTGGTGAGCCGATGGTGTGCTCGCCAACCGACGCCCTGAACATGTTCTTCGGCTCGGACCTGCAGTACCTGATCATGGAAGACATCTTGGTCGTTAAAGAAGGCGCGGAGCGTTATGAATCGCTCGACTGAGCGTCATGTGCTGCAGTTCTGCCACGGCTATGACGGGCCGTTTCTGGACTGCGCGCGCCAGTACGCCAGCCTGTTTGCCGGCAGCGGGTACAAGGTCACCACGGTCTTTTTGACCGGGGCGGCCGACCCCGAAGTCGCCGCTGGCTGCGCGTCGGACGAAGTCCTGTTTATGGAGTTCAGCTCCAAGGCCATTCGTGGCCTTAAGCTGGGCGCCATCGCCAAGCTGCGTAAAATCGCCGCCTCGCGGGCATTCAGCTTTTGCATCGCCCACCGCTTCAAGCCGATTTATATCGCCTTGTTGGCCACCGGTTTGCCGGTGATCGGCGTGCACCACGCGTTTGGCGACTACCAGCGCGGCAGCCGCAAACTGTTCGCTAACCTGTTTCGTAAGCGCCTGAGCCTGCTCGGGGTGTCTGATGCGGTGCGTGACGACATGCGCCAATGCCTGCCCAAGTGGCCGACCGGGCGTATCAGCACGCTGTACAACCGCATCGATATCGACGCCGTACAAGCCAGCCAACTGCCCGGCACCCAGGCGCGTGAAGCGCTGGGGTTGTCGGTCGATGGTTTTATTGTCGGCAACGTCGGGCGTCTGCACCCGGACAAAGACCAGGCCACGCTGATCAAGGGTTTCGCGCAGGCACGGGCAGACCTGCCCGCAGATAGCCAACTGGTGATTCTGGGCAAAGGCCGTCTGGAGCAAGACCTCAAAGAGCTGGCCCGTGAACTCGGTGTTGCCGAGCAGGTGAAGTTTTTGGGCCAGGTGCCCGATGCACGGCGTTATTTCCGTGCGTTTGATGTGTTTGCCCTCAGTTCCGATCACGAACCGTTTGGCATGGTCTTGCTTGAGGCCATGGCCGCTGGCGTGCCGTTGCTGGCCACGGCCTGTGGCGGCGCCAAGGAAGTGGTGGAAGGCGTAGGGATCTTGTTCCCGCTGGGCGATGTCGAGCATCTGGCTCAGGGTATCAAGCATCTGTCGGTGCTCACCGATGAGCAGCGCCATGCCTGTGCTGACCTGATGCTGGCGCGCCTGCATGAGCGCTTCAGCGATCAGGCCGTTCATGACCGGTTCTGGCAGTTGCCGCAAGTCACCGACCTGACTGCGGGGGCCTGATGCTCAATTATTTCCAGGGCTGGCGTGAGCGCGGCTGGAGCGTTGTTGACGCGTCTGTTTACGCAGAGGCCTGGCAACGCTTTGGTGGCAGCGTGGCCACGCACCCGATGGTGGTTGAGCGTTTGGCTCAGTTGGCGGGTATCCCGGTGCGCTACCTGGCCTGGGAGCAAAATGGCGAAGTGAAAGCTGCGATCCCGACCTGGGGCCGCGACCTGGCTTTGTCCAAGGACGTGCTCAAGCGCCACGGCAAAAAAGGCCTGTTTGACCTCGGTAATGCCGAGATCATTCTGCCGGCTGCCGACGGGGCCAACGTGCCCTTGCGTCACCGTGGGCGCTACCTGTCGCAGCTCAATGAGGGCCGTTTCAGTACGCTGATCCAGCAAACCGAACAGCTGGCGATGGCCCGCACGCCTGAAGAACTCTCGAAAAAATTCCGTTACAACCAACGCCGCGAACTGCGTTTGCTGGAAGAGGCGGGCGGTGTGGTGCGCCCGGTGACGGACTTTTCCAGCACTGAACTGGCAGCCATTTACTGCGATCTGTTCCTGCGCCGCTGGGGTTTTGTGGCTACGGGCGCCGAGCGCATGTGCGATGTGGTCGAGCTGTTGCGTGAGCTGTTGATCGGTTCGGTCATATTCCTTAACGACGCGCCTATTGCCATCCAGTTGGTGTACCGGGTTGAATCCCCGCAATGGATCAGCGTTGAGTACGTCAACGGCGGCGTTGACCCGCAAACCCGAGATTTCAGCCCCGGTAGCGTATTGAGCTTTCTCAATACCCAATCGGCCTGGGAGCAGGCGCGCAGCGTCAACAAGCCTTTGCGTTTCTCGTTCGGCCGCGCCGACCGCGAATACAAAGAGCGTTGGTGCAACCCGGTGCCGGTGTTTAAGGTCTAGTGCACACCTTGTAGGAGCTGCCGCAGGCTGCGATCTTTTGATCTTTAAACGATCGCAGCCTTTGCCAGCTCCTACAGAGCATCAAACATAAGAGTTGAGCCATGAGCCGCAAACAGCAACTCCTCAAGCGCCATCGGCGCAATAAACGAATTGGCTTGCTGATCGGTCTGCTGGTGCTGATTGTCAGCGGTGTCTGGCTGGCCTGGTGGCTGCCGCCGGTATTGGCGGTGCTGGGCTGGGTGGCCCATGAGGCCTGGTTTGCGGACCATCTGTTCTATTCCCCCCAAGACGACTACCAGTACGCCTTCGACCCGGACGGCGAGTGCCTTGACGTGCGCCTTGAGGGCGAACGCCTGGTGCTCGATCAGCCGTTGAGCGTGACCGGTAATCAAACCCTGATTTTGGCCATAAAGGTCAGCAGCCGCGGGCTGGGGCGTTTTATTGACCCGAGCATTCAACTGCTGGGCGGCGAACAGCCCGATCAGCAAACCTTCGAGCGTGGGGTCAACGGGCTGCGCTATTTGAACCTGAGTGAGCACGCTGGCGCATTGGCCCGTGGCGAGTTACGCCTCAAAGGCCGGCACTGCCGCGTGTCGGGCCAGCCCCGGTTGTGGTTGTTCCGCCAACCCGATTACCGCGAGCAACGGGTCATGGTCATTGCGCCCCATGCCGACGATGCGGAGCTTGCGGCGTTTGGTCTGTACAGCCAGGCCAAAGAGGCGTGGATCGTCACCCTGACGGCCGGTGAAATCGAAGCCGAGCATTATCAGCAGATGGGCCTTGAGCGCGCCGAAGCCGCGCGTCTCAAGGGCCGCTTGCGGGCATGGGACAGCCTGGCGGTGCCGCGTTGGGCCGGTGTGCCTGAGGCGCATTGCGCGCAATTGGGCTACTTCTGCCTGCAACTGCCGGCCATGCAGGCCGCACCGGATCAGCCGATGCCGTCCCGCGAGGCTGATATGAGTGACATCCGGCTATTTCGTCAGCTCAATCCGTTTCCGATGCCCGGCGATGGCGATGGCGCGCCGACCTGGAATAACCTGCTGGCGGATTTGCGTGCCTTGATCCTGCGCGCACGCCCTGAAGTGATGGTGCTGCCGCATCCCTCGCTCGACCCGCACCCCGACCACATCTGCGCGCAAGCGGCGGTGTTCGAGGCGCTGCAAGGGCTGGAGTGGCAACCGACGACGATTTTGGGCTACGCCAACCATTTGCATGACAATGACCGCTGGCCCATGGGCAACAGCGGTGATGGGGTGGCTCTGCCGCCGGTGTTCGATACGTCGCTCAGCTTGCATCCGTGCAGCCTGCCGCTGACGCTGGCCCAGCAACGCGACAAGGCCATGGCGCTGGGCATGATGCACGACCTGCAACCGCGCGCTGCGCTCAAGCGCCGCGTGCGCCGGTCAATCCAGGCGCTGCTGGCGGGCAGACGGCCATCGCCTTATGGCGAGAATGAATATTTTCGTAAAGCAGTTCGACGGCATGAGCTGTTCTGGCGCCTCAAGGCGTCGCAAGGAAACCCATGAGAGTTCTATTTCTAGTACAGAAAGAGCAGCGGGCCATTCTGGATCGCTTGTATGACGGCATTGCAGCGCATTGCGAGTGCGATACGCGCTGGCTGAGCAGTGACGAGCAGCGCAACTTGCGCAGCTACTTCCGCCGTGAAGTGGACGTATCGCGTTATGACCGCATTGTGTTTTTCTTGCGTTTTAAACAAGAAATCCGCCAGGTCGGCTTTATCCGTACCGTGCCCAACCTGGTGATCCTTGAGCACGATGCGTATCAGAATTACATCGAGTGCAAATACACCGGTAAATTCAGCGCCCATTACCGCCAACTGCCGTGGGCCCGGGTGATCACCTCGGGTTTTATGGTTACTGAGCGCCTGCGCGAAGAAGGCTTTGACGCCGTATTTGTGCCCAAAGGCTACGACCAGACGCTGTTGCATGACTTGGGCCGTGAGCGCGACATTGAGTTGGCGTTTGTTGGCAGCACCAACAGCGTGGCTTACAGTGGCCGCAAAGCGTTGCTCGACGAGCTGGCCAGCGTCGAGCAACTGGTGGTGACGCGCACCAAGTCCGGTGATGACTACCGTGACACCCTTAACCGCATCCGCTTTTTTGTCAGCGCGGACGTGGGCATGGGCGAATACATGATCAAAAACTTTGAGGCCATGGCCTGCGGTTGTGTGCTGCTGGCGTTTGATCAGGGTGAAGCCGAAAACCGTGCGTTGGGCTTTGTCGACATGCACAACATTGTTTTTTATCGCGACATTCCAGAGCTGCAAAAAAAACTGCAACAGCTGCGTAATGATCCGCAACTGGCAGCCGATATCGCTCTTCGTGGTCGTGACCTTGCGGTGTCGCAGTACAGCTTCGGTCGAATTGGCCAGCGCATTGTTGAAGAGCTGCAACCGGCACTACGTCCGCATCCGCCCTTGTCCTGGGTCGATCGGGTGCGATTGAAACTGGGGATTTGAGACATCCCCCGGTGCCATCGTGGTGATACCCAAAGGACTGAAACTATTTAATGAGAGGAGGCGAACCGTGCGGTTCTGCCAAGAAAGTGACATCACCCTGGTTGTGACCAGCTGCGGCCGTCTTGACTTGCTCAAGCTGACGCTCGAAAGCTTTGACCGGTTCAACACCGCGCCCATTCGTGAAGTCTTTATTACCGAAGACTCCGGTGATGAGGCCGTGCGCGAGGCTATTCCGCCCAATTGGCGTGAGCACTGCACTGTTTTCGTCAACAAACCGAAACTTGGGCAGTTGGCTTCGATCGATCTGGCCTACTCTAAGGTCAGCACACCGTACATTTTTCATTGTGAAGACGATTGGGAGTTTTATCGTCCGGGCTTTGTCGAAGACTCAAGAGCGATTCTGGAGAACAAACCAGAGATCTTGCAGGTCTGGCTGCGCAGCTACGCACACGACTTGCGGATTCACAGCCCTTACCTACATTACGGTGAGCGCGAGGTGATTGCAGGCGTCGCGTGTTACCCGGTGCTGTCGGATAAACCCGAATGGCAGAGCTTTTCGCTGAATCCTGGATTACGCCGTTACAAAGAATATTTGTTGTGTGCGCCTTATAGCGGTCATGGTGGCGAAAAAGCGCTGTCCAAGCGCTATGCCGAGCTTAATCTGCAAGCGGTGGCCCTTGAAGCTGACGCGGTGTTGCACACAGGCTTTGGCAACCATGTCGAGGTGCCTGAAGAGCGTCAGCGCAAGCTGCGACGCGGCCGTCGGGAGCGGATCAAGTTGTTCGTTACGTTGTTGGTGGGCGTGCTAATAGGCGTCCTTATCAGTTAGCAGGTACAGGTTTGAATGGTGATGATTGAACGGCGAGGAAGCGTGTGATGAGCATCATTAATGTGATGTGGTCAGGCGGTTCTCCTTATGCGTCTGTACACAAGGTTCACCAGCAAATCCTCTCTCAGGCATCACCGGGTACACCGGTAAAGACCTGGCTGTTGCAGCACTCTGCCCCGGCTTGCCTGCGCGAGCTTGGGCAGGTTGAGGCTTTGAAGTTGTCGTCGCGCTTTTTAAAAGGGCGGGGCATCTGGGCGTTATCGCGCCCTTGGCGTAATTGTTTTTTTCGCAAGGCCCTGCTCAAAAATGACGCCCGGCAGGTGCTGATTGACGGGCTGGGCGTGGCTCGGGTGCTGTTGCCTGCCTTGCACAAACTGCCGCACGTACGGGCGGTGGTGATGTTTCACGGTTCAACCCGCCTGCAATGCAAAGATGTCAGGCTGCTTCGCCAGTTTTCCAGCGAGCAACTGACACTCTGTGCTGTCTCGCAAACCCTCGCAGACTCCATTTCGGCCGATCTCAAGTTGCCGGTGGTCACCCTGAGCAGCATGCTCAACCCGCACACATTCGCGCAGCAATTGTTACCGCGTGACCAGGCGCGCCAGCAACTGGGCATTCCTGCGGGTACTCATCAAGTGTTCGGTGCTGTAGGCCGTCTGGTGGACTCCAAGGGCTTTGACACCCTGCTCAGCGCCTTTGCCAAAACCCTCGTTACCCATCCGGATCGACTGCTGATCATCATCGGCGAAGGCGCCATGCGCGCCGAGCTGGAGGCGCAGGTCAAGGCGCTGGGGCTGCAAGGTAAGGTCTTGCTGCCGGGCTACGTCGACAACGTGGCCAGCCTGTATCGGGCATTTGACTGGGTGCTGATACCGTCGCGGGCAGAAGGCCTGGGGCTGGTCGTCCAGGAAGCGGTCATTGCTGGTGTGCCGATACTGGCCAGTGACCTGCCCGTGTTTTACGAGCAGTTGGGCGAGGCAGGGAACTACGTGGCGGTCGGCGATGAGTCGGCATGGGCACGGGCGATTGAAGCCAGCGACGAGCTGTCGACAACAGAAGTGGCTGCGCGCCAGCACGCAAGCCTTGACCCGGAACATGCCTGGCTGCGCTTCAGGCAGGCATGCACCACGGTGTTTTCAGGCCTTTAAAAAGGCGTCTTTGAGGGCTTGGGCGGGGAATTTATCGCTCAGGCTCTCGCGCTCGATGTAGCGCAAAAAGTGTTGCAGGTTGCGCTGAACCAGCTTTTTGGACAGTGGCGCCCTCACAAAACTCATGTCGGCGACATCAATCAAACCCCACGCGTTGTCGGGGGTCACCACAATGTTGCCCAAATGCAGAGAGCGGAAGTAAATACCGGCCGCGTGCAATCTGCGAATCAGCTCGATAAGCTTCGGCAGATTTTCTGTCCAGTCAAAACCGTTTTTTTCAGCGATCTGACGCAGGGTTTCACCGGGCAGCGGGCGATACAGCACCGCGGTCATGCCGGGTTTATCCAGGCGGTAAAACGCCAGCACCTTGAGCGTGGGGATACCCAGCTTCTCGAGTTGGGCCGCGTTATCGATAAAACGTTTGGAATAAGGGCGCAGCAAGGCGGACGACAGAAGACGCTTGCGACGAAACAGTTTCACTATATTCCCGTCTTGCAGCAGGTAGACTTTTGCACCATAACTGTCCGCCTCAAGAATTTTGGCGCCTTCAATCATTTGATTTAAAGCGGCTTGTGGAAGCCGTGAACATTGCATCGTAGAACCCTTGCGAGCAGTCAGACACGCAATGATGCCGAAAAAGTGGCGCTTTAACCATGCCAGGTTGGCCGGGTAGATGATTTAGGAGCGGGATGATGTACGAAAGTCGTTGGGCTCAGACCCTCATGACCTGCGGCGTGCTATGGTTCATGTTGGCCATTGCATTTGCCCCCACGAACAAAATCTATCAACAGGGCCTGGTGGTGTTTGTCTGGCTGCCGACACTGCTGGTGGTCTGGTCTGCACGCCCGGTTTTGGCGCAGGTCTGGCACGCGCAAAGAGCGCTGTGCCTGGCACTGATCGGTTTGGCCGCTTGGGCCACGCTCAGCTTGAGCTGGAGTGGCCAGCCCCTGAGCCAGGCCAAACAATTGCTCTACATCGCCCTGTTTGTGATGTCATGGCCGATTCTGGCCAATGGCCGCCCTGAACGCGTTGTACGCCTGCTGCAATGGGGCGGGCTGGGGCTGGCAGTCATGGCAGCAGCGGCCATGGTGCGTTTCTATTTTATTGACGCTCGGCCCTTGATGGACCGCCTGGAAGGTCTGGGCGAGCTGGCTCACCCTATTTTGGGCGCTTATGCAGTGGGTATCGCCGGTGTCTGGATGTTGCACTGGATGCCGCGCGAGCGTGGGATGCAAGCCCTGTGGTGGATTGCACTGGCGTTGTTGGGCGCCTTTGTGGTGTTTACCCAGAGCCGCGGCGCGGCAGTGGCGCTATTGGTTACGGTGCTGGCCATGCCGATCTGGCGTTGCAATCGTCAGACCGTGGTCATCTCGGTGGCCGGGCTGATTGGCGCCGGGATCGTGTTTTGGTGCATGCAGGCGCAGATGATGTCGCGCGGCTCGTCCTATCGGCCCGAGCTGTTTATGTCCAGCGTGCAGATGATCAAGGCGCACCCATGGCTCGGCCTTGGCCTTGAGGCGCCGTTTGGTGTGCAGGCGCTGGGAATCATGTTTGATCATTCGCACAACCTGTTCACCAGCGTGACGATCAGTTTGGGCTTGCCGGGCTTGCTGCTGTGGAGCATCGCCTGGTTTTCGGTAGTGGTATATGGCTGGCGCGCTCGCGCGACTTTGCTGGGCCAGGGATTGGTGGGCATGTGGGTGTTTTCGACAATGGCCATGCAGTTTGACGCGGCCAGTTTGCTCGATACCCCGCGTGCCGAATGGTTTATCACCTGGCTGCCCATTGCCGTGGCGACTCTTTTGTCGTTCAAGACGGCGCAGGGTGAAGCCTGTGATAAAATTTCGCGTTTTCCTTAATCAGTGAGCTCTACGATGAGTGATTCACCGTCCGAAGAAGGACAGAGTTCAAGCCTGAAAATCTACTTCCGGCTCTTGAGTTATGTGAAGCCCTACATCGGCCTTTTCCTGCTGAGTATCGTTGGCTTCCTTATCTTCGCTTCGACTCAACCCATGCTGGGTTACATCCTCAAGTATTTCGTTGACGGCTTGTCCAACCCGGATGCCGTGCTGTTTCCGAACGTGCCTTACCTGCGTGACATGCGCCTGCTGCAGACCGTGCCGCTGTTGATCGTATTGATCGCGGCCTGGCAAGGGCTGGGCTCTTTCTTGGGTAACTACTTCCTGGCCAAGGTGTCGCTGGGCTTGGTGCACGACCTGCGGGTGCAGCTGTTCAACAACCTGCTGGTGTTGCCTAACCGCTATTTCGACAAGCACAACTCGGGGCATTTGATCTCGCGCATCACCTTCAACGTCACCATGGTCACCGGTGCTGCCACCGATGCAATCAAGGTGGTGATTCGTGAAGGCATGACCGTGGTGTTCCTGTTTGCGTCATTGCTGTGGATGAACTGGCGCCTGACGCTGGTGATGGTGGCGATCCTGCCGCTGATTGCGGTCATGGTGAGTTCGGCCAGCAAAAAATTCCGCAAGCAAAGCAAGAAAATCCAGGTGGCGATGGGCGACGTGACCCACGTGGCGTCCGAAACCATCCAGGGTTACCGTGTGGTTCGCAGCTTTGGCGGCGAAAAATACGAGCGCGAGCGTTTCCTCAAGGCCAGCCAGAGCAACACCGACAAACAACTGCGCATGACCCGCACCGGGGCGATCTACACCCCGATGCTGCAATTGGTCATCTACATCGCCATGGGCATTTTGATGTTCCTGGTGCTGTACATGCGCGGCGATGCCTCGGCGGGCGACATGATCGCTTACATCACCCTGGCCGGCCTGCTGCCCAAGCCGATCCGTCAGTTGTCTGAAGTCAGCTCGACCATCCAGAAGGGTGTCGCCGGTGCTGAAAGCATCTTTGAGCAACTGGACGAAAAACCGGAAGTCGACACCGGCACCGTTGAGCTGGACCACGTGAGTGGCCGTCTTGAGGTGCGCAACCTCAACTTCACCTACCCCGACACTGAGCGCCAGGTGCTTAAAGACGTGTCGTTCACGGCTGAGCCGGGGCAGATGGTGGCACTGGTCGGGCGTTCGGGCAGCGGCAAGTCAACGCTGGCCAACCTGATCCCGCGTTTTTATCACCATACCTCGGGCGAGATCCTGCTCGATGGCGTGGAGGTAGAAGACTATCGCTTGCTCAACCTGCGCCGTCATATCGCGCAAGTGACCCAGAACGTCACCCTGTTCAGCGACACCGTGGCCAACAACATTGCCTACGGCGACCTGGCCGGTGCGCCACGAGCCGACATCGAGAAGGCCGCGCGTGATGCCTACGCGATGGACTTTATCGAGCAGTTGCCCAAAGGCCTGGACACGCCGGTGGGTGAGAACGGCGTGCTGTTGTCGGGCGGTCAGCGTCAGCGTCTGGCGATTGCCCGCGCCTTGCTCAAAAATTCGCCACTGTTGATCCTCGATGAGGCCACCTCAGCACTCGATACCGAGTCTGAGCGCCATATTCAGGCGGCACTGGACCACGTGATGCAAGGGCGTACCACGCTGGTGATTGCGCACCGCCTTTCGACCATCGAAAAAGCGGACTTGATCCTGGTGATGGATCAGGGCCAGATCGTCGAGCGCGGTACTCACGGCGAGTTGTTGGCGCAGAACGGCTATTACGCCCGTCTGCACTCGATGGGCCTGGATGCGCCGCTGGCGTCTGGCGACATCACCTGAACACCGACGGGGGCAGGTACGCCTGCTCCCGTCGGCGCATTTTCCCTGCGATTAACACCGTGAACTGACCTGCGTTCACCCTGTGTTAATATCGCGCCCCTGTTCATTTTGTATGTGGGTCCTCCATGAAGTTGTCCATGCCGCGATTCGATCAAGCCCCTGTCTTGGTGGTAGGCGATGTCATGCTCGACCGTTACTGGCATGGCGGAACCTCACGGATTTCCCCTGAGGCGCCCGTGCCGGTGGTCAAGGTCGAGCAAATTGAAGACCGTCCGGGTGGTGCTGCCAACGTTGCCTTGAACATTGCTGCCCTGGGCGCACCGGCCTCGCTGGTCGGCGTGACCGGCAACGATGAAGCTGCCGACAGCCTGGCCAACAGCCTTGAAGGCGCAGGCGTTCGCGCCTTGTTCCAGCGCATTGAGCACCAGCCGACCATCGTTAAACTGCGGGTTATGAGCCGTCACCAGCAACTGCTGCGTATCGACTTTGAAGAACCGTTTGCGACTGACGCCCTGGCGTTGGGCGCTGAAGTCGAGCGCCTGCTCGACGGTATTAAAGTGCTGGTGCTGTCTGACTACGGCAAAGGCGCGTTGAAAAACCACCAGGTACTCATCCAGGCCGCCCGTGCCCGTGGCATTCCGGTGCTGGCTGATCCTAAAGGCAAAGACTTCTCGATTTATCGGGGTGCAAGCCTGATCACGCCGAACCTCAGCGAGTTCGAAACCATCGTCGGTGGCTGTATCGACGAGGCCGACCTGGTGGCCAAAGGCGCCAAGCTGATGGCCGATCTGGAGCTGGGTGCCTTGCTGGTCACCCGTGGCGAGCACGGCATGACCTTGTTGCGTCCGGGCTTTGCCGCCATGCACTTGCCGGCACGCGCCCGTGAAGTGTTTGACGTGACCGGTGCCGGTGACACGGTTATCTCGACCCTGGCGGCTGCCATTGCTGCTGGTGAAGAGCTGCCCCACGCCGTGGCCCTGGCCAATCTGGCGGCGGGTATCGTGGTGGGCAAGCTGGGTACGGCGGCCATCAGCGCTCCGGAACTGCGTCGCGCCATTCAGCGTTCGGAAGGTTCCGAGCGTGGCGTGCTGAGCTTCGAGCAACTGCTGCTGGCCATCGACGATGCGCGGGCGCACAACGAGAAAATCGTTTTCACTAATGGGTGCTTCGACATCCTGCACGCCGGGCATGTGACCTATCTGGAGCAGGCTCGGGCGCAAGGTGATCGTTTGATCGTTGCCGTAAACGACGACGCCTCCGTGAGCCGCCTCAAAGGCCCGGGTCGCCCGATCAACAGCGTTGACCGGCGCATGGCGGTACTGGCGGGTCTGGGCGCGGTGGACTGGGTGATCAGCTTCCCTGAAGGCACTCCGGAAAACCTGCTGGCCCAAGTCAAGCCGGATGTACTGGTTAAAGGCGGCGATTACGGGATCGACCAAGTGGTCGGTGCTGACATCGTGAGCGCGTACGGCGGGACAGTGAAAGTGCTGGGGCTGGTAGAAAACAGCTCGACCACGGCCATCGTCGAGAAAATACGCGGGCAGTAACAACGCAATCCTCTGTAGGAGCGAGCTTGCCTCGCGATCTTTTGATCTTGAAAGATCGCGAGGCAAGCTCGCTCCTACAGGCGTGTTGGGCTATCCGGTCTTTACGACCTTCCTGAACATCTGCCGCGCCTTGCCTGTCAGGCGTTTGAGCCGCGACTCTTTGTCAGGTGCGCTCAAACCTTGCTGCTTGAGCCAGTCTTTCCAGCGAATGCGTTCTTCGCTCACCACCCAGCCCTCTTGCGGCGCAAAACTCTCCGCCAGGTACACGCCTCGGGTGCTGGCCGGTTTCAGTTGATCCTTGTGCAAGGTGTACAGCTCGGCGCACGGCTGGCCGTCGGTCAGCGGCATCAGGTACAGGTCCGGACGCTTGCGGTTGAGGCGGGCGACCAGTTGGTCCCCCTCCAGCCGCTCATCAACATGAAACAGGCTCAGTGACTTGGCTTCTTTGGGCACTTCAAGGCGCAGGTCGTAAATCAGTTGTAAGGAGGCGGTGGGCAAGTGCACATACGCCCGCGGGCGCTCAAGCAACGGCTGGTTGGCGCAGCGCACCGGGCGCGCCGCACCGGAAAACGGCGTCAGACGAAACGACAGCGCTTCACGGTAATGCAGCGCGCTGGCGTAGGGCGCTGGCAGCCAGATGTCGTTGAAACGCCCGCTGAGCCAGCCTTCTGGGGTTTCCAGCAGGCATTCTTCGGCCACTTCCTGAACCGCCGTGTGCAACGGCAAGTTGACCTCATGGGCCGGTACGTAGCCGGAGATCAGCTTGAGCACTACGTCACCCCGGTCCTGACGGCGCTGGCGCACCAGCACCCAGTAATCGCGGCCCTGCCAATGCAAGGTCAAACGCACCGACACGCCGAGGTTGGCCAACTCCAGCGTGAAGCGTTCGGTGTCGGCAACGCTGACCGGGCGGCGTTTGCTCAGGGTTTGCGCGAAGTTGAGCGGCATGCCGACACTTTGGTAACTCAAGCCTTCTGCCGTGGCTTCGACAAGCAACGGCAGGGTTTTGAAGTCGCTGGGGTTCTTGCGGATGAGCATTCGCGGCATGTCGGCTCCTTCTTGCGTCGGGGTCGGCCGAATCGGCGGCTTTAGGCGTTACGCAGAACCTGCGCAACCATTGCCACGTTATGGGCCAAGTGCAGCGGATTGATAGTGCCGACAATAGCACTGGCAACCCCGTGATGGCCAAACACCAGTTCGAAGCTGGCGCGCACCGGGTCGATGCCGGGTTTGAGGCACACATGGCCGCTGGCCAGGGCCTTTTTCACCAGAATGGCTTTGCCATGGGCAGCGGCGTAATCGATTACCGCCTTCTCGGCTTGCTCATTGAGGTTGTAGGTGACCATGGCGCAGTCGCCGTTTTCCAGGGCCTTAAGGCCGCCTTCGACGGTTTTGCCAGAAAAGCCGAAACCACGGATCTTGCCCTCGCGCTTCAGCTCGGCGAGGGTGGCGTACACCTTGCTGTCGTTGAGGATCGCGAGGTCGTTGCCGTCCGAGTGCACCAGCACCAGGTCGATAAAATCCGTTTTCAGACGTTGCAGGCTGCGTTCAACCGAGCGGCGGGTGTGTTTGGCGCTGAAGTCGTGGCGTGACTCACCGTTGTCGAACTCTTCGCCGACCTTGCTGACAATCACCCAGTCCTGGCGCTGGCCGCGCAGCAGCGGGCCCAAGCGTTCTTCACTGCGCCCATAGGCGGGCGCGGTGTCGATCAGGTTGATGCCCAGGTCGCGGCTCAGCTTGAGCAGCATCTTGGCTTCCTGGTCATCCGGGATCTGAAAACCGTTGGGGTACTTCACCCCTTGGTCGCGGCCCAGCTTGACGGTGCCAAGGCCCAGCGGCGACACGTGCAGGCCGGTGCTGCCCAGCGGGCGCAGAAAATCGTGCAGGGTCGCCTGGCTCATGGCAGCAGTTGCTCCCAAGCGGTTTTGCCCAGTGGCGGGCGAGGGAAGTCAGGCAGCGCAGGCACATTGCCGGGTTTGATCCCGTCTTGCTCAAGCGCGTGGATGACCCGGTCCGAGAAGTCCGGCGCCAGCGCCAGCTTGGTCGGCCAGCCCACCAGCAAACGGCCCGTATCGGCGAGGAACGCGTTATCCGGGCGGACCAGACCCGACTGCGCCGGTTCAGCGCGGTCGACCCGCAGGGTGGCCCATTGCGCCTGGCTCAGATCGACCCATGGCAGCAGGCTGGTCAGCTCTTTTTTGGCGGCGGCGATTTGTTCGTCCGGGGTGCGGGCCACGCCCTCGGCTTCGGCAATGTCACCGCCCACATACCAGACCCATTCGCCGTTGGCGGCCGGGTGAGTGGTCACGGTGATGCGCGGCTTGGGGCCACCGCCCAGGCAATGGGCATACAGCGGTTTAAGGCTCGGGCCTTTGACCATCACCATGTGCAGCGGGCGCAGTTGCTGGGCAGGGACGTTGATTTCAAGGCTGGCCAGCAGCTCGGCATTGCCTTGCCCGGCGCTGAGCACGATGCGTTGCGCGAGGATATCCAGGCCGTCGACCCGCAGGCCGATCAGGCGCTCATTCTCAAACAGCGGCTCGACCTTTTGCCCTGCCAGCAGGCTGTCACCGGCCAGTTCGGCCAGGCGCTCGACCAGGCTGGGCACATCCACCACCAGCTCGGCCAAGCGATACACCTTGCCCTTGAAACGCGGGTTTTGCAGGGCAGGCGGCAATTGATCGCCCTTGACCTGATCAACCCGGCCGCGCACGGCCTTGCTCGCAAAAAAGCTGGTCAGGTTGCCTGCCAACGTGCCGGGGGACCACAGGTAATGGGCTTCGGAGAGCAGGCGCACGCCGCTCAAGTCCAACTCGCCGTCACCGGCAAGGGCCTCGCGCCAGCGGCGCGGCATATCGGCAATGGCTTCGGAAGCGCCGGTCAGCGCGCCGTGCAGCGCGTATTTGGCGCCGCCATGAATAATGCCCTGAGACTTCAGGGTCTGTGCGCCACCCAGCGAATGGTTTTCAACCAGCACCGTGGAAAAACCCTGACGACGCAGGCGGGCATTGAGCCAGAGGCCAGCGACGCCAGCGCCGACAATCAGCACGTCGGTGGAAATTACAGATGCCATGGGCGACCTCAGCGTTGAAAGACAAGGCTGGGAGTATACAGCCTGATCCCGACTCTGCCTTTGAGGTGCCCAGAAAAGAGGGGCTACAGTGGCAAAGCTTTAATGCCCTGCCGTTTTGGAAAACAGTTGAATCACCACCACGCCCAGCACAATCAGGCCCATGCCGAGCATGGCCGGCAGGTCGAGTTTTTGCCCGTAGATAAACAAGGCGGCAACGCTCACCATCACAATGCCCATGCCCGCCCACACGGCATAAGCAACGCCCACGGGGATGGTGCGCACCACCAGGGTCAACATCCAGAACGCGGTGGCGTAGCCCACAATCACCAGAATGAGTGGCAATGGCGTACTGAACCCTTTGACCGCTTTCATCGAAACAGTGGCAATGACTTCAGCGCAGATAGCGATAGCCAGGTAGTAGTAAGCGGTCATGGTGCAATCCTGAGTGTGTGGCGAAGCAATTTAACAGCACGGCATTCTAGTGGTTGTAAAAGTGTGTAGGGGGCTTTTTGTCGCGCCTTGAAATGGGCGTGTTCGGTGCCATCATCGTGGAGGTCGTTTTCAAGTAAACTCCGGGCCCATGAATAGAACTCTCTACACCTTGCTGTTTCATCTGGGGCTGCCGTTGGTGGCGATTCGCTTATGGCTGCGGGCACGCAAGGCCCCGGCGTATGCCAAGCGCATTGGCGAACGTTTCGCGCTGAATATGCCCGCCATGCAGCCGGGCGGGATCTGGGTACACGCCGTGTCCGTGGGCGAGAGTATTGCCGCCGCCCCGATGATCCGGGCGTTGCTGCAACGTTATCCACAGTTGCCGATTACCGTGACTTGCATGACCCCGACCGGATCGGAGCGCATTCAAGCCCTGTTCGCCGACGAACCGCGCATCCAGCACTGTTATTTGCCTTACGACCTGCCATGGGCCGCCGCACGTTTTCTGGATCGGGTGCAGCCCAAGTTGGCGGTGATCATGGAAACCGAACTGTGGCCTAACCATATCCACCAATGCGCCAAGCGCGGCATCCCGGTGGCGCTGGCCAATGCGCGCCTCTCGGCCCGTTCGGCCAAAGGCTATGCGCGGTTTGCCAAGCTCACCCGGCCAATGCTCGAAGAGATGAGCCTGATTGCTGCGCAGACCGAAACCGAAGCCGAGCGTTTCCGCCAGTTGGGCGCCCGCCCCGAGTGCGTGCAAGTGACCGGCTCGATCAAATTCGACCTGACGATTGACCCCCAGTTGCTGATCAAGGCCCGTGAGCTGCGCGAGCAATGGCAGGCGTTGGAGCGCCCGGTGTGGATCGCCGCCAGCACCCATGAAGGTGAAGACGCCATCGTGTTGGCGGCGCATCGGCAGTTGCTCGCCAGCTACCCGAACGCCTTGTTGATCCTGGTGCCGCGCCACCCGGAGCGCTTTAACTCGGTGTTCGCGTTGTGCCAAAGCGAAGGGTTCGACACGGTACGGCGCTCGGCCGCAACGCCGGTCAACGCGCAAACACAGGTGCTGTTGGGCGACACCATGGGCGAGCTGCTGTTTTTGTACGCCCTGGCCGACAGCGCGTTTGTGGGCGGCAGCCTGGTGGCTAATGGCGGGCATAACCTGCTGGAGCCGGCGGCGCTGTCCAAGCCGGTGCTGAGCGGGCCGCACCTGTTCAATTTCCTCGAAATCGCCGCGTTGTTGCGTGACGCCGGGGCGCTGGAAGAAGTGGACGATGCGCAAGCCTTGGCAGTGGCGGTACGGCGCTTGTTTGAACTGCCGCAAGACGCCCGGCACATGGGCCAGGCCGGTTTGAACGTGATGCTCGCAAATCAGGGCGCCTTGCAGCGCTTGCTGGACGGGTTGGGTCGATTACTAAGTCGATGACGACCCTGTAGGAGCGAGCTTGCCTCGCGAGCTTTTAAAGATCAAAAGATCGCGAGACAAGCTCGCTCCTACAGAGGGTTACTGACCGGCGTTACGAATGTTGGCAGCCGCTTCCTGGGCCAGGTCTGGCGGCAGGAAGTCTTTGTCCGGGTTGTAATCGGCTTTCAGGTAACGCGACAACGCATCCAGATCGCCCGGGTTCAACGTGCCTGCCGCCTGTTTAAGGCGCAGGTTGTCGAGGATGTAGTCGTAGCGGCTGTTGTTGTAGTCGCGCACTGAGTTGTACAACTGACGCTGGGCGTCGAGCACGTCAACGATGTTGCGTGTACCCACCTGATAACCGATTTCCGTGGCTTCCAGGGCGCTCTGGTTCGAGATGATCGACTGTTTGCGCGCTTTTACCTGCTCGACATCGGTATTCACCGCGCGGTGCAGGTTGCGGGTGTTTTCTACCACCTGGCGGCGCAGTTGCTCACGCTGCTGCTCGGTCTGGTCCAGACGTGAGTACGACTCGCGCACTTGCGAGCTGGTCAGGCCGCCGCTGTAAATCGGGATGTTCAACTGAATGCCGATGCTGGTCTGGTTGACCGGCCCACCGTAGCGCTGGTTCAGGGCGTTCGGGTTGGTCAGGCCGAAGGCATCGTTGTCACCGGATTTGTATTGCGCCACCGCGTCCACGGTCGGTGCGTGGCCGGCCTTGCGTTGCTTGAGGGTGTCTTGCGCGGCGTCTACCGCGTAGTTACTGGCCAGCAAGTTGAGGTTCTGCTGCGCGGCGGTGTCGACCCAAGCTTTTGCGTCGTTCGGCGTGGGCGGCAAAATCGGCAGGCTGTGGCGCATGCCCTCAATGGCGTTGTACTGGCGGTTGGTCAGCGTGACCAGTGCTTCAAAGGCGTCTTCGACCTGGCGCTTGGCGAGCATGCGGTTGGCCCGCGCCGTGTCGTAGCTGGCCTGGGATTGCAGCACGTCGGTCTTGTCCGACAGGCCCACATCAAAACGCTCGCGGGACTGGTCCAGTTGACGCTTGAACGCGGCTTCTTCGGCCTTGGTCGCGGCCAGGGTGTCCTGGGCACGCAATACCGAGAAGTAAGCATTGGCGCTTTGCAGAATCAGATTTTGCTCAGTGGCCGAGAGTTGCAGCGCGGCCTGTTCATTGATCGACTCGGCCGCCTTGAGCTGGAACCAGCGGTCAATGCGGAACAGTGGCTGGGCCAGTGTGGCCTGGTAAACCATCAGGCTGCGGTTGGTGGTCATCGACGGCCTGTCGATGGAGGTGCGCACACTGCTCGACTCGGCGCCGCCCGACAGATTAGGCAGCAAGCCGGCGCGGGCCTGAGGCACGACTTCCTTTTGTGCCGAGTAGCTGGCACGGGCTGCCGCGAGGTCGGCGTTGTTGTCGACAGCTTCCTGGTAAACGCTGACCAGACCGTTTTGGTTGGACACGGGCGCGGGTGAATCCACAGCCATAGCGTTGGTCGCCCAGGACACGGCGATAGCCAGCGAGAGTTTGCGCAGCATGAGCGATCCCTAGTTCAATAATGCGAAATTGATTGTCGAGGCCGTGTTCTGGCACTCGGAGTTTCAAGACGTAGCGAGTGTAGTAGCCGTGACACCTTGCAACAATGCCGTTGTTGTCTCTTTCGTCATGCTGTTTATTTCAGGGTTGGCGTTCTGCCACACACTTCTTTATATTGGCCGTGTTCTTGTCGGGGTGCCTTGCTATGAGGCTGAGATCGAATAATTTCGGATCCCGTTGAACCTGATCAGGTTAGCGCCTGCGTAGGGAACAAGATTTCTCGTCTCCCGGCGAGTCCTCTTGAGTGCCGTCCGGGATCGATTGTTCAAAAAATGATCAATCGTTCGAGGTCGTCACTCAGCACCCAGTCCTTGGGTGCGTCCGTGCTTTTTTCAGGTTCTCCCTCCGACAATCCACCTGGATGCAGTCTGGAGAGCCGTGATGAGTACAACACTAAAAAACGCGATCAATCTCAGTGATTCGGCCAAGGTCGATGAGCAGTCGGTCAAGCCGTTTACCCGCTCGCAAAAAGTTTACGTACAGGGTTCGCGCCCGGACATTCTGGTGCCGATGCGCGAAGTCAGCCTTGATGTCACGCCGACCGATTTTGGCGGTGAAATCAATGCGCCGGTATTGATCTACGACACTTCAGGCCCGTATACCGATCCTTCAGTACAGATTGACGTGCGCAAAGGCCTGGGCGACGTGCGTTCGGCCTGGATCAATGACCGCGATGACACCGAGTGCCTGCCGGGCCTGAGCTCGAACTTCGGGCAAATGCGCCTTGAAGACGCCGAACTGACCAAACTGCGTTTCGCCCACGTGAAAAACCCGCGCCGGGCCAAGGCCGGGGCCAACGTCACCCAGATGCACTACGCGCGTCAGGGCATCATCACCGCCGAGATGGAATACGTCGCCATCCGCGAAAACATGAAGCTGCAAGAAGCCCGTGCGGCGGGCCTGCTGGACCAGCAGCACGCCGGCCACAGCTTTGGCGCCAACATCCCGAAAGAAATCACCCCGGAGTTCGTGCGCGACGAAATCGCCCGTGGCCGCGCCATCATCCCGGCCAACATCAACCACGTTGAACTGGAACCGATGATCATCGGCCGTAACTTCCTGGTGAAGATCAACGGCAACATCGGCAACAGCGCGCTGGGCTCCTCCATCGAAGAAGAAGTGGCCAAGCTGACCTGGGGCATTCGCTGGGGTTCGGACACAGTCATGGACTTGTCCACCGGCAAGCACATTCACGAAACCCGCGAGTGGATCATCCGCAACTCGCCGGTGCCGATCGGCACGGTGCCGATTTACCAGGCGCTGGAAAAGGTCAACGGCGTGGCCGAAGACCTGACCTGGGAGCTGTTTCGCGACACCCTGATCGAGCAGGCAGAGCAGGGTGTGGACTACTTCACCATCCACGCCGGGGTGTTGCTGCGCTACGTGCCGCTGACCGCCAAACGCGTGACCGGCATTGTGTCGCGGGGCGGTTCGATCATGGCCAAGTGGTGCCTGGCGCACCACAAAGAGAACTTCCTCTACACCCATTTCGACGAAATCTGCGAAATCATGAAGGCCTACGACGTCAGCTTCTCGCTGGGCGACGGCTTGCGCCCGGGCTCGATTGCGGACGCCAACGACGCCGCGCAGTTCGGTGAGCTGGAAACCCTCGGCGAGCTGACCAAAATCGCCTGGAAGCACGACGTGCAGTGCATGATCGAAGGCCCGGGACACGTGCCGATGCAGTTGATCAAAGAGAACATGGACAAGCAGTTGGAATGCTGCGACGAGGCGCCGTTCTACACCCTTGGCCCGCTGACCACCGACATCGCGCCGGGCTACGACCACATCACCTCGGGCATTGGCGCGGCGATGATTGGCTGGTTCGGGTGCGCCATGCTCTGTTACGTCACGCCCAAAGAGCACTTGGGCTTGCCGAACAAGGATGACGTGAAGACCGGCATCATCACCTACAAAATCGCTGCCCACGCCGCGGACTTGGCCAAAGGCCACCCCGGTGCGCAAATCCGCGACAACGCGTTGAGCAAGGCGCGTTTCGAGTTCCGTTGGGAAGACCAGTTCAACCTTGGCCTGGACCCGGACACGGCGCGCTCGTACCACGACGAAACCCTGCCGAAAGACTCGGCCAAGGTCGCGCATTTCTGCTCCATGTGCGGGCCGAAATTCTGCTCGATGAAAATCACCCAGGAAGTGCGCATCTACGCCGCCAACCAACGCATTGAAGCGGTCGACGTCGACGTGGCCAAAGGCCTGGCGGAACAGGCCGAGCGCTTCAAGCAGGAAGGCAGCCAGTTGTACAAGAAGGTGTGATGTAAGCAGTTCCCCTTGTGGGAGCGGGCTTGCTCGCGATGCGAACGACGCGGTCTGCATGTGAAACCGTGTCGACCCCATCGCGAGCAAGCCCGCTCCCACGGGTTTGATTATCCGGCACCTTCTTTCTCTTCAAGAGACTCTTTCCTTGAACACACCCAGCACTTACTCGCCGGATACCGCCGTCCCGTTGGACAAGCGCGTCTTCGGCGCTCGCGATCTGTTTTCCTTGTGGTTCTCCCTCGGCGTCGGGCTGATGGTGTTGCAGACCGGGGCCTTGTTGGCGCCGGGGCTGGGCCTGTCGGGTTCGCTGCTGGCAATTTTTCTCGGCACGCTGGTGGGCGTGGCGTTATTGGCGTCGGTGGGGGTGATCGGTAGCGACACGGGGCTGTCCTCCATGGCCGCGCTAAAACTCAGCCTGGGCTGCCGCGGTGCCATGCTCCCTGCCGTGTTGAACGTTCTGCAACTGATTGGCTGGGGCTCGTTTGAAATCATTGTGATGCGCGATGCCGCCAGCCTGCTTGGCGCGCGGGCCTTCAGTGAGGGCAGTTGGCTGAGCAATCCGCTGCTCTGGACATTATTCTTCGGCGCCCTGGCCACGCTGCTCGCGGTCAGCGGGCCGTTGGCGTTTGTGCGCAAGATCTTGCGCAAATGGGGCATCTGGCTGTTGCTGGCTGCGTGCCTGTGGCTCACCTGGAACCTCTTCGCCAAGGCCGATCTGGCTGCTTTATGGGCGCAGAAGGGCGACGGTTCGATGCCGTTCGCGGTGGGTTTCGACATTGCGATTGCCATGCCACTGTCGTGGCTGCCACTGATCGCCGACTATTCGCGCTTCGGCAAACGCGCCAAAAGCGTGTTTGGCGGCACCGCGCTGGGCTTTTTGATCGGCAACTTCTGGCTGATGAGTCTGGGTGTGGCCTACACCCTGGCGTTCGCGCCGAGCGGTGAAGTCAATGCGCTGCTGCTGGCGCTGGCGGGGGCTGGGCTGGGGATTCCGTTGCTGCTGATTTTGCTCGATGAATCTGAAAACGCCTTCGCCGACATTCACTCGGCGGCCGTCTCCAGCGGGTTCTTGCTGCGCTTGAAAGTTGAGCACCTGGCGTTGGCCATTGGCGTTATCTGCACCTTGATCGCCCTGCTGGCGCCGCTGGCGCAGTACCAGAACTTCTTGCTGCTGATTGGCTCAGTGTTTGCGCCGTTGTTTGGCGTGGTGCTGGTGGACCACTTCATTGTGCGCAAACGCAGCGTCGACGTGACACCGGGCCTGCTGCGCTGGCCGACGTTGCTGGCCTGGTCGGGCGGGGTGCTGACCTACCACCTGCTGGCCAACTTCTACCCGGATGTCGGCGCAACCTTGCCGGCGTTGTTACTGGCCGGGCTGCTGATGTGGGTGTTGGGCCGCAAACACTAACCCACAACCACAACCCAAAACCCACTGTAGGAGCGAGCTTGCCTCGCGATCTTTTAAAAAGATCAAAAGATCGCGAGGCAAGCTCGCTCCTACAGACGTTTTGGGCGTTTTGGGTTAGCCGCGACCCGGCAACCACTCCGGCTTGATAATCCCGTTCAAGCGCGAATACGGAATGCTCAGCTCAACGTTGCCATCGGAGTACGGGGCAATGCTGTACACGTCGTACTTGAGCAAAACGCTGTCTTTAAGCAGCGCCACGTTCGGGGTTTGCTGGAACGGCCAGGTTTTGACGAACTCCGCATCGTTGCTGCGGTGCGAGTTGATCAGCCAGTTGTTGTGCGCCACTTTGGCCGCGCCCCAGAAGGCTCTTTCCTGACCCGGCAGGAGCATGTCCTGCAAGGTCACTTCTTTATGGTCTTTACGCGACCAGTTGATAAAGCCACGGCCCGGCATGCCATGCGCGCCGCCGGTGTCCAGGTAGCTGATCAGCTCGATGATCACCAAGTCGTCATGCTGCTCACGTACCTTGGCCTGCAAATACATGCTGTTGCGGGTGTCGGCAGTGCGCAGGAACTGCTCGCGGTAAGCGTTCAGCGACGGCGCCAATTTGTCGTCCGGCGAGTTGACGGTCATTTTCAGCAGGCGCTGTTCGATCAGGGCGTCCAGCTTCGGATCGGCGGCGAAGTGCACGGTCTCAATGTTGACCAGCGGGCAGTCATCGCCCTTGCAGCCCGCTTTGACCTGCTCGGAGGCATCGGGGGTGAACGCCAGCGGTTTGGGTTGAAAAGCACTCTGGCAAGCACCCAGCGCGAGGGCGATGCAAGTCAGGGAAGCCAGTTTTAAAAGTGACATGGTCGTCCTTCATCAACGAAAGAAAGGTGAACGCAGGCTCGTTCGACTGCCAACAAGGGCGTCAGTTCGCCGCTAAGCTTGAAGGTGTCAATTAGAGTTGGTTTGCAGGCAATCCGTCTATCCCCACGTTATAAAAGGGGCTGCATCCAGAAGCACAGGCGCGTTAGGATGCGCGATGCCGTGGGGTCACCCCCGGTGTGAATTTGCCAGCAAGAGGTTTTCCATGACTGACATCACCAAGGCCAAGCCCAGCGCCGTCGAGATCGTAAAACGCGAAAACGGCTACCAGGGGTTTTACCAACTGGACCGGGTTTTCCTGCGCCATGAGCTGTTTGCCGGTGGCATGAGCCGTGAGATCAGTCGTGAGGTGTTTGTGCGTCATGACGCGGTGTGTGTGCTGCCTTATGACCCGGTGCGCGACGAAGTGGTGTTGATCGAGCAGTTTCGCGTTGGCGCCCTGGGCAAAATCGACAACCCGTGGCTGATCGAGCTGGTGGCCGGCCTGATCGACAAAGAGGGTGAAAACGACCCCGAAGACATCGCCCACCGCGAAGGCGAAGAAGAAGCGGGGCTGACGTTCTCGGCGTTATGGCCCATTACCCGTTATTTCCCGTCACCGGGCGGCAGCACTGAATTTGTGCACGTGTTTCTGGGGCGTTGCGACAGCTCTAATGCGGGCGGCCTGCACGGTCTGGACGAAGAAGCCGAAGACATTCGCGTGACTAAATGGGCGTATGAAGATGCGCTGCAAGCGGTGCGTGATGGACGTATTTCTAACGCGGCGAGCATTATTGCCCTGCAGTGGCTGGCGCTTAACCGCGCTGAAGTGAGGGGGTTATGGCAGTAAATGGCGTCCGTGATCGCTACCGGGTTGATTTGATTGGCTTGCAGGCTGCCTGCGAAGCCAACTATGCGCGGCTGATGCGTTTATTGCCTGACATGCGCGAGCAACCGAGCGCGCGACAGATCGCGGTCACTCAGGGTGAGCAGATGCTCGGCGTGCTGACCCTTGAAGTGATGCTCGACTGCCCGTACACCAGCACCTTGCGCGTGCGCCAGGAACACAGCCTGCCGTGGCTGCCGGTGCCGGAACTGCAAGTGCAGGTGTACCACGATGCGCGCATGGCCGAGGTGATTGGCGCTGAACATGCGCGGCGCTTTCGCAGCATCTATCCTTACCCCAATGATGCGATGCACCAGCCCGACGAAAAGGCCCAGCTCAATGTGTTTTTAGGTGAGTGGCTGAGCCATTGCCTGGCCTGCGGGCACGAGTACGCCGAAGTCCGCTAGGCTTTCCTGCTGTAGGAGCGAGCTTGCCTCGCGATCTTTTAACGATCAAAGATCGCGAGACAAGCTCGCTCCTACAGAGGGTTCTGGAGTGGCATAATCGCGCCATTTATCTACCCACCGGGAGAACGCCTTGCCCAACGCTTCCACGCCGACCACCGAACACTCGGTGCTGCTGGTGCAACTGACCGATAGCCATTTGTTTGCCGACGCAGACAGTACCCTGCTGGGGCTGAATACGGCGCAGAGCCTGCAACAGGTGGTCGACAAGGCGCGTGCCGAGCAGGCGCAGGTCGATCTGCTGCTGGGCACCGGCGATTTGGCTCAGGACGGCAGCGTTGCGGCGTATCAGCGGTTTCGGCAAGTGAGCGAGCCGTTGTGCGCCAATGCCCGCTGGCTCCCCGGCAATCACGACCGATTGGCGCAGATGCGCGAAGCCACGGTGCAAACCCGTCTGTTGGACCCGGTTGTGGATATCGGTAACTGGCGCATCATTTTGCTCAACTCGCAGGTACCGGGCGCCACGCCGGGGTATCTGGAGGATGAGCAATTACAGTTGCTCGCCCGGGCTGTGAGCGAAGCGCCGCAGCGTCATCATCTGGTTTGCCTGCACCATCACCCGGTGCCGGTGGGCAGTGAATGGATCGAGCCGATCGGTCTGCGCAACGCTAAAGAGTTCTGGGCCGTGCTGGATCGCTTCCCGCAGGTGCGCGCCGTGCTCTGGGGGCATATCCATCAGCCCTTCGACCATGTGCGCAACGGTGTGCGCTTGCTGGCAACGCCTTCTACCTGCGTGCAGTTCACGCCGGGCAGCACAGACTTTGATGTCAGCGGCGAGGCGCCCGGCTATCGCTGGCTCCGCCTGCACCCCGATGGCGCGCTGGACACCGGCGTGTCGCGGCTGGATAACTTTGTGTTCACGCCCGATTACAGCGCGAACAATTACTGAGTGGGCGGGCCTGAATTATCTTGAAACGGCCATGGCCCCTTGAGTCAGGCTAAACTGCGCGTCTTTCTTGAAACAGCGTTCGGCTAAATCTGTACTCGGGAGTTAGTGCATGTCGGGTTCCATCTTGTATATCCATGGGTTCAACAGCGCCCCCGAGTCGAAAAAGGCCGTCCAGCTGGCCACCGTGATGCAGCGCATCGGGCTGAGTGAGCAGCTGCGCGTTCCGGCCTTGCACCACCATCCGCGTGAGGCGATGGCGCAATTGCAGGCGGCAATCAGCGAACTGGACAGTCCTCTGCTGGTCGGGAGCTCGCTCGGCGGCTACTATGCGACCTATCTGGCCGAACAGCATGGGCTCAAGGCCTTGCTGGTCAACCCGGCCGTCAGCCCGCATCGTCACTTCGACGGCTACCTGGGCACGCAAACCAACTTTTACAGCGGCGAAACCTGGGAGCTGACCCACGATCACGTGCTGGCCCTGGCAGCGCTGGAAGTTCCGGCCCCGCAAGACCCGCAGCGTTATCAGGTGTGGTTGCAAACCGGCGACGAAACCCTGGATTACCGCCATGCCGAACAGTACTACGCCGCGTGCGCGTTACGGATTCAGGGCGGCGGCGATCACAGTTACCAAGGGTTTGCCGAGCAACTGCCGGGGCTGTTGAGTTTCGCCGGGATAGCGGCACCTCAGTATCAAACCATCGACTTCGCGGCGCTTTAAGCGCGAGTCGAATGGCCCTTATTTTTCACTTACGACTAACGACGAGACCCTATGGCCACTCCCAGCGCTAGCTCTTATAACGCAGACGCCATCGAAGTCCTCTCGGGCCTCGACCCGGTGCGCAAACGCCCCGGCATGTACACCGACACCAGTCGGCCAAACCACCTGGCCCAGGAAGTCATCGACAACAGCGTCGACGAAGCCCTGGCCGGTCACGCCAAATCGGTGCAAGTCATCCTGCACGCCGACCACTCGCTGGAAGTCAGCGACGACGGGCGCGGCATGCCGGTCGACATTCACCCGGAAGAGGGCGTGTCAGGCGTCGAACTGATCCTGACCAAGCTCCATGCGGGCGGCAAGTTCTCGAACAAGAACTACCAGTTCTCCGGCGGCCTGCATGGCGTGGGGATCTCGGTGGTGAACGCCTTGTCGACCCAAGTGCGGGTCAAGGTCAAGCGTGACGGCAACGAATACCAGATGACCTTCGCCGATGGCTTCAAGGCCACCGACCTGGAAATCGTCGGTACGGTCGGCAAGCGCAACACCGGGACCAGCGTGTACTTCGCCCCGGACCCTAAATACTTCGATTCGCCCAAGTTCTCGGTCAGCCGCCTCAAGCACGTGCTCAAGGCCAAGGCTGTGTTGTGTCCGGGCCTGCTGGTGAGTTTTGAAGACAAAGGCACCGGCGAAAAGGTTGAGTGGCACTACGAAGACGGCCTGCGCTCGTACCTGGTCGACGCGGTCAGCGAATTCGAACGCCTGCCGGACGAGCCGTTCTGCGGCAGCCTGGCGGGTAATAAAGAAGCCGTCGACTGGGCGCTGCTGTGGCTGCCAGAGGGCGGCGACAGCGTGCAGGAAAGCTACGTCAACTTGATCCCGACCGCCCAGGGCGGCACGCACGTCAACGGCCTGCGCCAAGGCTTGCTCGACGCCATGCGTGAGTTTTGCGAGTTCCGAAGCCTGCTGCCGCGTGGTGTGAAGCTGGCGCCCGAAGACGTCTGGGAGCGCATTGCCTTCGTCTTGTCGATGAAAATGCAGGAGCCGCAGTTCTCCGGCCAGACCAAAGAGCGTTTGTCGTCCCGTGAAGCGGCGGCGTTTGTCTCGGGGGTGGTCAAGGACGCGTTCAGCCTGTGGCTCAACGCCAATCCTGAACTGGGCATGCAACTGGCAGAGCTGGCGATCAACAACGCCGGTCGTCGCCTCAAGGCCAGCAAAAAGGTCGAGCGCAAACGCATCACCCAAGGCCCGGCCTTGCCCGGCAAACTGGCTGACTGCGCCGGGCAGGACCCGATGCGCTCCGAGCTGTTTCTGGTAGAGGGTGATTCCGCAGGCGGTTCTGCCAAACAAGCGCGGGACAAAGAATTCCAGGCCATCCTGCCGTTGCGCGGCAAGATCCTCAACACCTGGGAAGTCGACGGCAGCGAAGTCCTCGCCAGCCAGGAAGTGCACAACATTGCTGTGGCCATTGGTGTTGATCCGGGCGCGGCGGACATGAGCCAGTTGCGCTACGGCAAAATCTGCATCCTGGCCGACGCCGACTCCGACGGTCTGCACATTGCCACCTTGCTCTGCGCGTTGTTCGTGCAGCATTTTCGGCCGCTGGTCGACGCCGGTCACGTGTACGTGGCCATGCCGCCGTTGTACCGGATCGACCTGGGCAAAGAGATTTACTACGCCCTCGACGAGGCCGAGCGCGACGGTATTCTCGACCGTCTGGCGGCCGAGAAAAAACGCGGCAAGCCGCAGGTCACGCGATTCAAAGGCCTGGGCGAAATGAACCCGCCGCAACTGCGTGAAACCACCATGGACCCGAACACCCGGCGTCTGGTGCAACTCACCCTCGAAGACTACGCCGCGACGTCAGAAATGATGGACATGCTGCTGGCGAAAAAACGCGCCGGTGACCGCAAGTCCTGGCTTGAATCCAAAGGTGATTTGCAGGTGCTGGCCTGATGCGCAGTGCCTTGCTGGCGCTGCTGTGTGTGAGTGCGGCCCCGGTTCTGGCGGATACCTGGCCAGAGCTGGCGCTGCAGTCCGAGCATCCGGTGGCAGGCATGCGCGGTGGTAACTTGTCCGGCCTGGCAATGTGCCAGGGCGAGATGTGGGCCGTGTCTGATCGCGATGATGATCAGCTGTACCGTCTGGCTACCCGCGACCCGCTGTGGCAGGCCGAGGCGGTGGCCATTGAGGTGCCGCCTGCGCCCGAAAGCGGCTTGCCGTGGGGCGTGCGCATGATGGGTAAAGCCATCAGCCCGCTGCGCGGCGGCGATCTGGATTTCGAAGGCATCACCTGCGACGACGCCGGTAACCGTTACGTGGTCAGTGAAGCCCATGCTGCCGTGTTGCGGGTGCCGCCGATTGGCGCCCCGGCCTGGCTCAAAATCGACCCGGCGCTGGTGCGTCAGGCTCGCGCCAGCGGCATGTTGCTGCACTTTAATGCGCTGTTTGAAGGCATTGTGGTCAACCCGCAGGGCACGCAGCTCTGGCTGGCGGCCGAGCGCGAGCGCCGGGGTTTGCTGACCATCCGCAAAAAGCAGAGCGTGTGGGACTGTGAAAACGGTTGCGTGTTGATGAGCGAAGGCGGCCTTGAACAGCCACCGTCGCAACTCAAGGGCAAGCCCCAGCAGAAAGACTTTTCTGATCTGGCGCTGTTCGAGGGCAAGCTGTTTACCCTTGAACGCATGGCCTACCGCGTGTGCCGTCGCACTCTGGACACCGGTGAAGTCGAGCGCTGCTGGTCATTTGCCAACGACGCCTTGACCAAAGAACGTTTGTACAAAAGCCCGTACGGCAACGCCGAAGCGCTGGTCATCGACGCCAAAGGCGCGTGGATCGGCGTGGATAACGGCAGCCACGTGCGCGCCGATGGCGAGAAACGCCCGATTGTCTGGCGCTTTGCTGCCCCGCAAGGTGGCTGGAGCGCCAAGTCATGAGCCAGCAGGCACCGGGTAAAGGGATGGGGCGCATCTTCATGATCGTGGCCTGGTGCGCCGGTTTGTACCTGGCCACGCAGTTTTTCGGGCGTGTAGAGCAGCGTCAGCAAAACCCCAATACCGAGGTAGCCTCGCAGCAAGGCAAGGGCTATATCGAAGTGACCCTGCGCAGCAACGTGCAGGGCCACTTTGTCGCCAGCGGCCGGATCAACAACGTGCCGGTGGAATTTTTACTCGATACCGGGGCCACCGATGTGGTGGTCCCGCAGGAACTCGCCAGGCAACTGGCATTGCCCAGGGGCGCCGCCGTGACCCTGAACACCGCCAATGGCCGGGTTCAGGGCTACCGCACGCAAATCGACCGCCTGCAACTGGGCGCCATCGTGTTGCGCGACGTGCGAGCGGTGGCGGCGCCGGGGCTTGAAGGCGAACAAGTGCTGCTGGGCATGAGCGCTTTGAACAAACTTGAATTTACCCAGCGCGACGGCACCATGCTGTTGCGCCAGACAACGAACTGAATGAGGTCCGCATGAGCGACTCCCTTGATCTCAGCCTGGACGGCGTAGAACGCCGGTCACTGGCCGACTTCACAGAACAGGCCTACCTCAACTACTCCATGTACGTGATCATGGACCGGGCCTTGCCGCACATCGGCGACGGCCTCAAGCCGGTACAGCGGCGTATTGTCTACGCCATGAGCGAGCTGGGGCTGGACGCTGACGCCAAGCACAAAAAATCGGCGCGTACCGTCGGTGACGTGCTCGGCAAGTTCCACCCGCACGGCGACTCGGCCTGCTACGAAGCCATGGTGCTGATGGCTCAGCCGTTCAGCTACCGCTACACACTGGTCGACGGTCAGGGTAACTGGGGTGCGCCGGATGATCCCAAGTCGTTCGCGGCCATGCGTTACACCGAAGCGCGCTTGTCGCGGTACTCCGAAGTGCTGCTCAGCGAGCTGGGCCAGGGCACGGCAGACTGGGTGCCGAACTTTGACGGCACCCTTGATGAACCTGCTGTGTTGCCGGCACGTTTGCCGAACATCCTGCTCAATGGCACCACCGGTATCGCCGTGGGCATGGCCACCGACGTACCGCCGCACAACCTGCGCGAAGTCGCCAGCGCCTGCGTGCGTTTGCTCGATGAACCTAAAGCCACCGTCGAGCAACTGTGCGAGCACATTCAGGGCCCGGACTACCCGACCGAAGCCGAAATCATCACCCCGCGCGCCGACCTGCTTAAGATCTACCAGACCGGCCGTGGCTCGGTGCGCATGCGTGCGGTGTACCACGTAGAAGACGGCGACATCGTGGTCACGGCGTTGCCTCACCAGGTGTCGGGCGCCAAGGTGCTGGAGCAAATCGCGGCGCTGATGCAGGCCAAGCCGACCAAGCTGGCGATGGTCACCGACCTGCGTGACGAGTCCGACCACGAAAACCCGTGCCGTATCGTGATCATCCCGCGCAACAACAAGGTCGATCTCGACGAGCTGATGCAGCACTTGTTCGCCGTGACCGAGCTGGAGTCGACCTTCCGGGTCAACATCAACATCATCGGTCTGGACGGCAAGCCGCAACTGAAAAACCTGCGTGCCTTGCTGGTGGAGTGGCTGGAATTCCGCGTACAAACCGTGCGCCGCCGCTTGCAGTTCCGTCTGGATAAAGTCGAGCGCCGCCTGCACCTGTTGGACGGCTTGCTCACCGCGTACCTGAACCTCGACGAAGTGATCCACATCATTCGGACCGAGGAACACCCAAAGGCTGAATTGATCGCCCGTTTTGCCCTGACTGAAACCCAGGCCGACTACATCCTCGACACGCGCTTGCGCCAATTGGCCCGCCTTGAAGAGATGAAGCTGCGTGACGAGCAAGACGCCCTGCGTAAAGAACAAGCCAAGCTGCAAACCTTGCTGGGCAGCGAAGCCAAGCTGAAAAAACTGGTGCGCAGCGAGTTGCTGGCCGACGCCGAAACCTACGGCGACGACCGTCGTTCCCCGATCGTGGCCCGTGCAGAAGCCAAGGCCCTGTCGGAAAACGAGCTGATCCCGACTGAAGCCGTCACTGTGGTGCTGTCTGAAAAAGGCTGGGTACGTTGCGGTAAAGGCCACGACCTGGACGCGACCGGGTTGTCCTATAAAGCTGGCGATGGTTATAAAACCGCGGCGGCCGGGCGCTCCAACCAATTTGCCGTGTTTATCGACTCCACCGGGCGCAGCTACTCGGTGGCGGCGCACACCTTGCCGTCGGCCCGTGGCCAGGGCGAGCCGCTGACCGGGCGTTTGGCCCCGCCACCGGGCGCCACCTTTGAATGCGTGCTGCTGCCTGACGACGACGCGTTGTACGTGATCGCCTCGGACGCCGGTTACGGTTTTGTGGTGAAAGGTGAAGACCTGCAAGCCAAGAACAAAGCCGGTAAAGCCTTGCTGACCCTGCCAAAAGGCGCGCAAGTGATGGTCCCGCGCCCTGTGGCAGACCGCGAAAACAACTGGCTGGCGGCGGTAACCACCGAAGGCCGACTGTTGATTTTCAAAGTCAGTGACCTGCCGCAACTGGGCAAGGGCAAAGGCAACAAGATCATCGGCATCCCGGGCGAGCGCGTAGCCAGTCGCGAAGAATACGTGACCGACCTCGCCGTGCTGCCCGACAACGCCACGCTGGTGTTGCAGGCGGGCAAGCGCACCTTGTCACTCAAGGCCGATGACCTTGAGCACTACAAAGGTGAGCGCGGGCGCCGAGGCAACAAGCTGCCGCGTGGCTTCCAGCGCGTAGACGCCCTGTTGGTAGAGACGCCTAACTAAGCGCGGTGCGCCGATCTGGGTTTTTTCGCGCAGATCGGCGCTGCGGCGCTGGAGTCAGGCCGCATATTCACGGATGATATGGCGCTCTTTCGCACAGCTGATAGCGATGTGCCCGATATTTTCTGAGAATGACACTGTGGCGTGCCGTGTGGCGGCCACCTGGATGGAATGATGAACGTTCTGCGCCTTCCTTTAATTGCGTTGCTGGCCGGTGTGCTTGGCCTGGCGGGGTGCAGCGTGCACCAGCCAGCGTCCCTGTACCAACTGGACAGCGGCAACCCCGGCCAGCCCAAGCAAAGCGCTGGCATGGCCGTACTCCTTGGCCCGGTGACCGTGGCTGATTACCTGCAACGTGAAACCCTGTTGCAGCGCCAAACCGATGGCAGCCTGAGCGCGGCGACCGATGGTCGTTGGGCGGGCAGTTTGTCGTCTGACATTGACCAGTTGCTGGTGCGCCAGCTGGCCTGGCGTCTGGACAGCCAGCGCGTGGTACTAGCCCCGGCCACGGCGGGGTTTGCCCCGGACGTGCAAGTGCTGCTGTCGATCACCCGATTGGACTCGGGTAAAAACCAGCCCGCGATCCTGGATGCCCAATGGCGTTTGCTCGACCGTCGCGGCCAGGTGCGTGACAGCCGCATGGTCCACCTTGAGCAGAAACACGATGGCAGCACAGCCGATCAGGTTCGCGCCCAGGGTGAGTTGTTGCAGCAACTGAGCGAACAACTGACCGTGGCGCTCAAGCCATTGGCCAACCAGCCTCCCTTGATCGAGCTACGCAAGCCCGAGCCCAAGCCTGCGCCCAAGCAGGATGTGAACAGACCCAAGATCCCGACGGCTTCACCGATTCGCACCGACATGGAAGTGTTCCGCTTCTGAGGTGATGGCCAGAAAACAAAAATCCCGCACGTGTGCGGGATTTTTTTTTGCGTGTGGCCGGTACGTCAACCTCTATGTGGGAGCGGGCTTGCTCGCGATTCAGTCGACTCGGTACGTCTGACCCACCGAGGCGCGGCAATCGCGAGCAAGCCCGCTCCCACAGGATGTTCCGAGTGGCCTACCCGCGGCTCTCGTGCATCCGTGCCAGTTGGCGTTCGAGCATGGACGGGTAGGGCTCCATCAGGCGCTCAACACAGCAGGCGCCTTCAGGGCTGGCAATCGGGCGGATGCGCGCGCGTTGACGGATCAGTGCGTCGTCGCTGATCTTGCGCTCTACCAGCAGCAGGTTGCGGCTGTGTTGCGACAAGGCCAGGGCGTCCTGGGCGGTTTCAGTCAGCAGCAAATCGATCTGGCTCATGCCGCTCAGGCCTTCGCCAAGCACCAGGCCCAATTGCAGTTGCAGGGTGATGCCACTGTCCGCGACTTCGATCTGCAAGGCATGGCCCAACGCGCGCAGCAGTTCACCGCAGCAAATGGCGTTGGTCAGGTAGTCGTCGCCGCTGTCTTCGCTGTGGAACAGCATCAGCGTGCTGCCATCGTTCAGCGTGTGCAGCTCGCTCTGGTACAGCGACGCCGCCTGGTTGAGACAGTCGCGATAACGCTCCAGCAGTTCCATCAGGCGGGCGCGTGGCAGGCGACGCAGTTGCTCCTGGGCGCCCAGTTGCACGGCCAGCACAGCACTCGGTTGCGGGG
>NZ_WIWK01000005.1:0-114653 GCF_009600165.1 Pseudomonas sp. FSL R10-0399 | reverse complement strand
ACCCCAAACAGCCCGCCCGTGGTGCCTGCCAGCGCGCCGAGCACCCCGTACCAGGGCCAGCCATAGCGCGAACCGGCCACCGGTTGCGCGGGCGAGCTATAGAGCTTGATCAGGTTGTACAGGGTGATGCACAGCAAAAAGACGATAAAGCCCCAGCGAATCAGCCGCGCATCGACCCCAACCGCGAGCATTGCGCCCAGCCAGGCAAAACAAAAACTCATCAACACCAGCGGCAATGCCTGGCGCAGGTCAATTTTGTTGCGTTGGTTGTAGCGGTACAGCGCCAGAAATACGTTAGGAACCGACATCACCAGCGCGGTGCCCTGGGCAATTTGCTGGTCCAGACCAAACCACAAACCCAACACCGGGATCGCGATCAAGCCGCCACCGATCCCGAACAACCCGCCCAGCGCCCCCAGGGCAAGGCCCAAGGCCGTGTACATTGCAAAATCTATAAACATCACCGCCCCTCAATCAGAGCGGCCATGCTAACCAGTCGCTGGCAGGGGGCAAAGCTTAAAACCGCACCTTAAGCGTAATTTCATGAATAAAAAAACCCGACGTTAAAGTCGGGTTTTTTATCGTGCGGTTTACGCCAGAATTACTTGGCGCGGCCCTTGTAGGAACCACCTTCACGGGTATCGATCTCGATCATGTCGCCGATTTCGATAAAGTCAGCAACGCTCAGCTCGGTGCCGTTTTTCAGTTTGGCAGGCTTCATCACCTTGCCCGAAGTGTCACCGCGAGCGGAACCTTCGGTGTAGTCAACCTGACGCACGATAGTGGTCGGCAGCTCTACGGAAACCAGACGCTCTTCGAAGAATACGGCTTCGCAAACGTCGGTCATGCCTTCTTCAACGAATGGCAGAACGGCTTCGATGTCTTCAGCGTTCAGCTCGTACATGGTGTAGTCAGTGGTGTCCATGAACGTGTAGGTGTCGCCGCTGATGAAGGACAGGGTCGCTTCTTTGCGATCCAGGATCACGTCATCCAGCTTGTCGTCAGCGCTGTATACGGTTTCAGTCTTGTAACCAGTCAGCAGGTTCTTCAGCTTGGTCTTCATGATTGCGCTGTTACGACCAGACTTGGTGAACTCAGCTTTCTGAACCAGCCAAGGGTCGTTGTCGATACGAATCACTGTACCGGGTTTAAGCTCTTTACCAGTTTTCATTACGAGTATCCGAATTTGGATTGAGATTTACAAAAATCTAGGCCGCGTATCATATCCAATTTCTATAAAACAGTACTAGCGCTTGCGCAAGATCAGCCTGCAATGACTGCTCCAGGCACCATTTCTCGGCGTGTTCGGTGATTTCTGACCAGTGTTCCTGCACGCCATTCCAGCTCGGCGCCATGTCTGAGCCGGCATTCCAGGCATGCCACAGGCCGGTAAAGGCTTGTGCGGCAGCGGGCGACAGGCCTTTGATGTACAGCGCCAGAAACGCATTGAGTTTGACCCAGTGCGCGTCTTCTTCCTGCTCGTAGATGTGCCACAGCAGCGGGCGCCCTGCCCATTGCGCGCGGACAAACGAGTCTTCGCCGCGCACCGCGTTGAAATCACAGCTCCATAACAGGCGGTCGTAATCTTGCTGTCGGACGAACGGCAACGCCTGCACGGTCAATGACCCGCGCTGCTCAACACGCCCCAGCGCCAGCGCGTCGATTTCAAGCCAACGCAACAGGTCGCCCATGATTCGCCCTTGCGGCACGAGCAGGTGAATGGCCGTAGTCCCCGACGCCATGGCGTCCAGCCAACTGGCCAGCCCGGTGTTTTCGTAGGCAAACAGGGAGATCAGGCGGGCGTTGTCCGCCGCCACAACGCCCAGGCTTTGCAAAAAGCCCTGCTTGGCGTGCGGGTCTTGCTCAAAAGCACGGCGTCGGGTCAGCAAGTCAGCTTCGCGCAGCAAACCGCCCGTCCCGGCTTCAAAGCCCGGAAAGAAGAACGTGCGCTTCAAGCCATCCGGCCGCAGGGACGCCAGACCGTGGCAACCGCTGACCCAGTCTTCAGCACTTAAATATTCGAGGTTGAGCCATAGCACCGGGGTTTGCCGGGCTTTTATGGCCTGTAGATAGTCGTCGGGCAAGGTGCAGGCGAAGGCCTCGATCACCACGTCAGCGGCTTCGACCGGCTGCCAGTCCTTGGGCCACAGGCGCACGTCAACGCCCTGCTGCCACTGCTGGGCAGCGCTGGCATCGGCCTCAGGGCACAGCGGCACAAAGGCCTGCAAATCATCGACCCACAGCCGCACCGGCACCTGATGCTCAGCCACCAGTTGTCGGGCCAAACGCCAGGTCACACCAATGTCGCCGTAGTTATCGACCACACTGCAAAAAATATCCCAGGAGGCTTTCATTCCGGGCTCCACCAGTTAAAGGGCTGATTGTCTGCGCAAATCAGCGTGTACAGAAGGCTTGGGCCAAGGCGACAATCGCCGCTCGTTTCCCTTCAAGCCGCCTTTATGAACAAGACCGCCGTGTACCAGCAGATGCTGGAAAAACTCGCCATCGACCTCGACGTGCTCCAGCGGGCGGCGCAAACCGCTTATGAAGCCGCGACCCACGAAGAGAACATCGCCGAAAACAAATACGACACCCTCGGCCTTGAGGCCTCGTATCTGGCCACCGGCCAGGCGCGCCGGGTCGAGGAAATCCGTCAGGCACTGAAACACTGCCAGGCCATGACCCTGGCGCCGTTTGATCCCGCTCACGGGGTTCAGTTGGGCGCGCTGGTCAAGCTGGAAGCTGACAACGGCAGTGAACAGTGGCTGTTCCTGGCCCCGGACGCGGCCGGGCTCAAGCTTGCCCTTGAAGGCCAGAGCGTGACCGTGATCACCCCGCGTGCACCGCTGGGCGCGGCCTTGATCGGCAAGCAGGTGGACGATGAGGTGCAGATCAAGGTCGGCGGTGCAGCACAGGGGTTTATTGTCTGCGAGGTTGATTAGCGCATGCGTATTACTTGGCGGCCATCAGCCGGTTGACTTCACTGCGCACCATGTTGGCGTATTCGGGCGGCGACATGGCGTCCAGCTCCGAACGCACCCATTCTGCCCATTTGCCCTTGCGTTTGGCGCGCTCGCCAAACAGGCGGGCCGCATCGCCTTTGGCTTTGCCCAGGTTGCTTTGCCACAGTTCGTACAGACGGGACTTTTCATCCTCAAGCGCAGCACGCTCGGCGAGTGACTTATTGGCGAGGTTGAAGCTCATGAGATTTTCCTGCTGCGTAAATTAGGCGACATCTTACACCCTCAAAAGAAGTGTCTCAGCCTGGATTTTTACTACGCTCACACCTCGGTTTCACAATGCGTTGAAAAATCGATGCAACTTTTTAGCATTGGGTTGACTCCATTAGTCATCACCCCATTCACCTGCAAGGAGTACCGCAATGGCTCGAAAAAATGCCGTACAAGCCGCTGAAGATCAGATCAAGGATCAGGCATTCAGCGAGCTTCAAGAATTGATCGCCGAATCTGACAAGCTGCTCAAGGACAGCGCGTCGCTGGTAGGCGAAGAAGGCGAAACCCTGCGTGCACAGGTTGGCCTCAAGCTCAAGCAAGCCCTGGACTCGGTCAGCAACGTGCGTGAGCGCAGCAAGCCGGTGGTCGATGCCACCGAAAACTATATCGGTGGCCACCCATGGCAAACCGTAGCGATCTCGGCCGGTGTCGGCCTGGTGGTCGGCCTGCTGCTGGGCCGTCGCAACTGATCCAGCGCTAGCACGGTTACCAAAGCCCCGCGTTGTCATGACGCGGGGCTTTGTCGTTTAAAAATCAAAATTCTCGACATATTCAGTGACATCTCGCGCAGGCATTCCGGATACTTCACGCCATTCCACTCTTGCCAAAGAGACAGTCAATGTCCGAATCACCTGCTGCCACTAAACCTTTAAGCACTGCCCTTATCCTCCTGATGGCGGTTGCCACCGGCCTTGCGGTCGCCAGCAACTACTACGCCCAACCGCTGCTGCACACCATCGCCCAAGAGCTCGGCCTGAGCATGGAAAGCGCCGGCACCGTGGTGATCACGGCGCAATTGAGTTACGGCGCGGGCCTGTTTTTGCTGGTGCCGCTGGGCGACCTGTTTGAACAGCGCCGCCTGATCGTCACCATGACCGTGCTCAGTGCGGCCGGCCTGTTGCTCAGCGCTTTTGCGCCGTCATTGACCTGGCTGCTGATTGGCACGGCGGTCACCGGGATGTTTTCGGTGTCGGCGCAAGTGCTGGTACCGATGGCCGCCAGCCTCACCGACCCGCAAAGCCGTGGCCGTGTAGTCGGCACGCTGATGAGCGGCTTGCTGCTGGGCATTCTGTTGGCCCGCACCGTGGCCGGGGCGCTGTCTTCGGCCGGTGACTGGCGCAGTATTTACCTGCTGGCCGCAGGCTTGATGTTTATCAGCGCCATTTCGCTGTTTTTCGCCTTGCCCAACCACCACCACAGCGCAGGCCTGAGCTACCCGAAACTGCTGGGGTCGGTGTTCAAGCTGTTTGTCGAAGAACCCGTGCTGCGCCTGCGTTCAGTGCTCGGCCTGCTGACCTTCTCGCTGTTCGCCTTGTTCTGGACTCCGCTGGCGTTTCTGCTGGCCGTACCGCCTTACAACTACTCTGATGGCGTGATTGGTCTGTTTGGCCTGGCAGGCGCAGTGGGTGCCGTGGCGGCCAACTGGGCCGGGCGCATGGCCGACCGTGGCCGCGGGCAAATGGCGACCACCGTGGGCCTGCTGGTACTGCTGGCCTGCTGGCTGCCGATGGCGTTTGCCGGTCACTCGCTGATCGCCCTGCTGATTGGCGTGCTGGCGCTGGATTTTGCCGTGCAACTGGTGCACGTGAGCAATCAGAACGCGGTGTTCCAGGTGCGCCCTGCGGCCCGGAATCGACTGAACGCCGGTTACATCACCTGCTACTTCATTGGCGGTGCATTGGGCTCGTTGATCGGCGCACAAACCTATCCGGTGTATGGCTGGGACGGCATTGTGGTGGTCGGCGCCGTGATCTCGACCCTGGCGTTGGCCATCTGGGGCTTTATGTTGCAGCGCGAAAGCAAGCTGCAACCTGTGGGCTAATGGCACTTTTCATCAGGGGGTGAAGTCGCTAGCATGCGAAAAACGCCCTGACGACGGTCTGCCCCGCAGACCGTCCTAACGATCCGAGACGCCATATGATCCCAAAAGAATCCCGTAACGAACTGGCCCTGGATACCTTCATCAAGGCGCACCCGCATCTGCTGGAAGAAATGAAAGAGCTGAGCGCCGAGGACCGCCAGCAGCAAATTTTATGGGCCTTTGAAGACGAAGCCGAAAGCCGTGGCCTTGAGGCCTGGGAACTGGCGCTGCAACTGATCGCCCGCAGCCCTGAAGAACTCAAAGCCATGCGCCTTGAAGTGCATCAGGAAGTGGCCGAAGCCCTTGAGATGAGCTGGGAAGAGTACTGCGGTTTCAACGACATCGCTGTCTGACCTGAGCTGACGTAGCGGTGCCAAACCCACCGCTACGCCATTAACGCTGTCACTCCGGCAATACCGCGCCATCACCTTTGTGATGTGCCGAGACCAGCCTTTTGGCCATGTCCAGGTGCATTTGCAGCTTGGGCAGGTACTTTTCGGCAAAGGCCTGAAGCTCGGGTGAGGCCGGGTCATCAATCTGCTGTTTATACAGCTCGATCGCATCCTCGCTGGCCTTGACCTGGTTAGCCGCATACGCGGCATCAAAGGAATCGCCTTCCTGTACCTGCAACATCAGTTTTTTGGCTTTGCTGAGAATTTCTTCTTGATCAGCGACCTTCAAGCCCTGCTTTTGCGCGATGTCTTTTAAATCGCGATTGGCATCGGTGTAGTCCTTGATCACCTCAACCGCGTAACTGCCGACGTCGGTTGAAGACGACTTACTGATCGCCATGCGGCTGGTTTCAATCGCCGCAATGCCTGCCGCAGACGATTCGTCGACAAAATCTGCCGGGCTTGCAGCGACCGCGCTGCCGATCACAAACAGGGCGTAGGCCAAGGCACATCCAGCCATAAAGCGTTTAGGGGCCATCAGGGGTTTCATTGCGTCCTCCAGTAAAAGGCAGGTTTATGTCCTGCACAGAATCTGAAGGCCCATGGCGGCAAAGGTTTAGATGAGATGTGATTTTCTGACGAGTGGGGCTGCTTATCGCCGCCCGTGACAACGGCTACAATCCGCCACAGAAGTAAGAAACCTCCTACATAACAATAAACCCGCCCTACCCTTCTGGCGTAGAAGGCCGGTGCGGAGCAAAGCGTCATGCGCCAATTGCCGTCGCTCAACACGCTGCGCGTCTTTGAAGAAGTCGCGCGGCATCGCAGTTTCAGCCAGGCGGCGTTAAGCCTTAACGTCACCCAAGGGGCTGTCAGCCGACAAATCAAACAGCTTGAAGACTACTTGGGTGTGGCGCTTTTCGTGCGCACGCCACAAGGGTTGTCGCTGACCGAAACCGGCGTGAGGTTGTCGCCGCAGTTGGCCGAGGCGTTCGATCACATGGAGCGCGCCTTGCAGGCCGTGCGCGTGCCGAACCTGCGCCAGCGTCTGCGTATTGTCGTGCCGCCTACCTGGGGCACGCGCTGGTTGTCGGCGCACTTGCGCGCGTTTTGCGAACGTTACCCGGACATCAGCCTGAGCGTGACCAACACCAGCGCTCACGACAGCCTGGCTGAAGTGGACTGCATCATCCATTGGGGCCTGGAAGCGGACAGCCATTGCAGCAGCCAGTTGCTGGTGATGGAGCGCCACATTGCCGTCGCCAGCCCGGAACTGTTCGTCAACGGCCAGCCGCCGGATGTGCGCACCCTGCCCTTGCTGCACATCCTGCACGACGGCAAACGCTTGAAGGTCTGGGAGAACTGGCTGGCCGCCATGGGCCGTGACGACGTCGATGCAGCCCGCGGGCTGGAGTTCAGCACGCTGGACCAAGTGATCCACACCGCAGTAGCCGGGGGCGGACTGGCTGTGATCGACCGCCAGATGATCGAAAAAGAACTGGCCAACGCCAGCCTGCTGCCGATTACCCCCGTAGAAGTCATCGGCCCTTATGGCTATTGGCTGAACGTGGCGCATGACAAACAAGGCTTGTCGAAAGTGCGGCTGTTTACTGAATGGCTGGGGTTGGTGAGTAACCCTTAAAACAGGGATGCCTGACACGTGTAGGAGCGAGCTCGCCTCGCGATCTTTTGATTCTTAAAAGATCGCGAGGCAAGCTCGCTCCTACGGCTTGTACTAGACCGTCGCCACCACTTTAACTGCCACTGGCGCGCTTTCTTGCACAGGGCTGTGGGCCTTGCACGCTTGGCTCAGGGTCAGGGATTTGGTCTCGGGGGCCCATGCCCATGAGATCAGCGCACCAAACGCCAGAATCGCCGCCAGGATGCCAATGGTCGGGCTCATGCCAATCCCCACCACGCTCACCGGCAACAGGAAGGTACTCACCGCCGAGCCCAAGCGACTGACCGCAGTCGCCAGGCCAATACCGCTGGCGCGCACTTCGGTCGGGAAGCTTTCGGCCGGGAACACGCCCACCAGGTTACTCACCGCAGACAGCACCAGGGTGAAGATGCCAAACGCCAACACCATCAAGAACGCGGCGCTGCTGGGCAGGATCGCGAGAATCAACAACGCCACCGCCAAAATGATGAACGAGTTGATCAAGAAGCCCCGGCGCGAGAATTTCACCGTGCACCAGATGCCGATCAATGCGCCGACGATCAGCAGCAGGTTGAGCATCAGTTCAGTTCCAAAGCCTTCAGCCAGGCCCATGGTTTTGAGGATGGACGGCAGGAAGGTGTAGATCGCAAAGTACGGCATCACGATGCACACGAAGAACAGGCAGTTAAACGCGGTGCGCTTGCGGTATTCGCGGCTGAACAGCACGGCATAGCCCGAGCGGGTTTCGCCGGACGGGACTTCATCCAGTTCGACGTTGTCGCCCAGATGCTTTTTAACGATGGCCCGCGCCTCGGCAATGCGCCCCTGATTGACCAGCCAGCGCGGCGACTCCGGGGTGCCGATGCGGGCAATCAGAATCAAACCCGCCGGGATCGCAGAGGAAGCCAGCATCCAGCGCCAGGCGTCATCACCCAAACCGAGCATGGCGGTGCCCACAAAGGTGGCGGCCACGTAGCCAAAGGTCCAGATCACGCTGAACGAACCGAGCATCACGCCACGATGTTTTTTGGGGGCAAACTCGGCCAGCATGGCGTGGCCCACACTGAAGTCACCGCCCAGGCCGATGCCGATCAAGACCCGGCACAAAAACAGCCCCATCGCCGTTTCGGCGTAGAACTGCATGACCGACGCCACGGTGATCAGCACAAAGCTGACCAGGAAAATCTTTTGCCGACCGACCTTGTCGGAAATCCAGCCAAAGAACAGGCTGCCGAGAAACAGCCCGATCAGCGCTGAAGCACCGATCAACCCCTGCCAGAACGCATCCAGATGCATTTGCGGGCTGATCAGGGTAAAGGCGATGCCGATCAAACCCAGGATGTAGCCGTCTGTGAAGTGGGCGCCAAAGGTCAGCCCGGCGATTTTAAGGTGAAAGCGCCCGATGGGCAGGTCGTCGATTTTTACAGGTTGAGCGGACATGTTCGTCTCCAATTTTTTTTTATTGACGGAGAAACCGATTGCTCTAGCTTTTCTTTGAACGGCTTGTGTGGGAGCCGGCTTACTCGTGAAAACGACAGATCGCCTTCGCGAGCAAGCTCATTCCTACAGAGGTAGTGCCGGGCTCAAAGACCGCCCATCAACAGGTACTTCAGTTCCAGGTAATCATCCAGGCCGTATTTGGACCCTTCACGGCCCAGGCCCGACTCCTTGATGCCGCCAAACGGTGCGACTTCGGTAGAGATAATCCCTTCATTGATCCCGACCATACCGGCTTCCAGCCCTTCGGCCATGCGCCACACCCGGCCAATGTCACGGCTGTAGAAGTAAGCCGAGAGCCCGAACGGTGTGTCGTTGGCCAGCGCCAGCACTTGGGCTTCATCCTTGAAGCGAAAGCACGCCGCCACGGGGCCGAAGGTTTCTTCCTGGGCGATCAGCATGTCGTTGCTGGCCTCCGTCAGAATGGTCGGTTCAAAAAAGGTCCCGCCGAGGGCGTGGCGACGGCCGCCGCACAACACCTTGGCGCCCTTCTCGACCGCATCACCGACATGGGCCTCGACTTTGGCCAACGCCGCCGCATTGATCAGCGGGCCTTGCTCAGTGTCACCTTGCAGGGCATCACCGACGCGCATGGCCGCAACGGCTTCGGCCAACTTGGCGGTGAAGGCGTCGTACACGCCGTCTTGAATAAAGAAGCGGTTAACACAGACGCACGTTTGCCCGGTGTTACGGAACTTGGAGGCCATGGCGCCTTTGACGGCTGCGTCCAGATCGGCATCGTCAAACACGATAAACGGCGCGTTGCCGCCCAGTTCCAGCGAGACTTTTTTCAGTGTGTCTGCCGCTTGGCGCATCAGCAGTTTGCCGGTGCGGGTGGAGCCGGTGAACGACAATTTGCGCACAATGCTGGACGCTTGCAGCGCCCCGCCGATGGCCACGGCGTCCCCTGAAACGATGTTGAACACACCGGCCGGAATCCCGGCCTGTTCAGCCAGTACGGCCAGGGCAAAGGCAGACAGCGGGGTTTCTTCCGACGGCTTGAGGATCATGGTGCAACCGGCTGCCAGCGCCGGGCCGACCTTGCGGGTGACCATCGCCAGCGGGAAGTTCCACGGCGTGATGGCCGCCACCACACCAATGGCTTCCTTGACCACTATGATCCGCGCATCAGCCTTGTGGCTCGGGATCACATCGCCATACGCGCGCTTGGCTTCTTCGGCAAACCACTCCAGAAAGCTTGCGGCATACACCACTTCGCCCATGGCCTCGGCCAGCGGCTTGCCTTGTTCGCGGCTGAGCAGAGTGGCCAGGTCCTTCTGGTTGCTCAACATCAGTTCGCCCCAGCGCTTGAGGCGCTGGCTGCGCTCTTTGGCGGTCAGCTTGCGCCAGGCCGGCAAGGCACGATTGGCCGCATCAATGGCCAGTTCGGTTTCTTCAGCGCCCGCCTTTTGCACGTTGGCGACCAATTCGCCCGTGGCCGGGTTGAGCACCGGGTAAGTCGGGCCACCGCTGGACCATTGGCCATCGATGAAATTGCCGTGACGGATCAGCGCGCTCATGCCACCGCCTCCGTCAGGGTGAAACGTTCGTGGGCCGGGCGAGCCGAGCGCAGGATGCGCTTACCGGCGGTGTAATCATTGATCACGTCGCACGGGGTGTAATTGCGCTCCAGTTCGTACAGTTCATCGGCATCGAGCTGGGTTTCGAGTGCAGCCAGGGCGCTGTCGAACTGCGCCGTGGTGTCGGCCCCCACTAGCATGCAATCGACACCCGGATGGTTGGCGACCCACGCCTGGGCGATTTGGGCATTGGACACACCCCGGGCACGCGCTACACGCTGCACCGAATGGGCGATTTGCCAAGACGCCTCGTCGCTGTACATCTGCTGGGTAAAGAAGTCGGTCTGGTTGCGCGTCGATTGCGCATCGCCGGTCAACAGGCCGCGGGCCAACGGACTGAACACCGAGACGCCAAGGCCCTGATCGCGGCAAAACGGGATCATCTCGCGCTCTTCTTCGCGATAGGCGCAGTTCAATTGCAGCTGCATATTGATCGGTTTGACCCAACCATTGCGCTCGCAGGCCATGAGGATCTTCGCCAACTGCCCGGTGAGCATGGTCGAGACGCCGATGTAGCGGGCTTTGCCGGAGCGCACGATGTCGTTCATGGCGCTCATGGTTTCTTCAACCGGGGTGTTCACATCGAAGTAATGCAGCATGAACACGTCGACGTAATCCATGTTCAGACGCTTAAGGGAGGCGTCGATGCTGTCCATGATGTGCTTGCGCGAATGGCCGCTGGCATTGATCCCGGTGCGGGTGCCGTAACCCACCTTGGTGGTGATGACCAGGTCTTCGCGGCGAGCCAGGCGCTTGACGATACGGCCGACCACTTCTTCACCCACGCCAGCCGAGTAGAAGTCCGCCAGATCGATGAAGTTGACCCCGTTATCCAGCGCGTGCGCGACAATCGGCTCGCTTTGCTTTTCATCGAAAATCCACGGTTTCCAGTCCGGGGTGCCCATGTTCATGGTGCCCAGGCACAGGCGGGAGACTTCAAGGCCGGAGTTGCCCAAACGAATGTATTGCATGGCGCAGACCTCAGGCTTTTGGCGTGTAGAAAGGGTTGGAAATGTGCTCGACCACGTCCGCCAGTTGCGAGGTGTACGGCAGGCCGGTCAGCGCTGCACGAATCGCCGTGCGGCAAGCGTTGTAGTTGTTCAGGTACACCGCATCCAGGTCATCACATGCCGGGTTGACCCAGTTGGCGGTGACGATGGCCCACTCGTCTTCGGCTTCCGGCGGCAAGGTGCCGTCCAGCAGCGCTTCGAGTACCGCCTTGGCGATCCCGGCCTGGGACGCGCCCCACGTCGCGTTGCCATGCAGGTCGCTGCTGATCTCGGCTTTGTTGACGTACAGGGTCATCGGCTTGACCGGGATGTTGGGTTGCGCAATCACCATGAACGGGCAATGCCCTTGGCTCGGCGACGCCAGGCTGTTGGCGAAGGCCTGACCCGCCGGGCCGTTGCGCGGCCCGATCAAAATGTTGATGTGCGCGGCGTTCACGCCAGGGCCTTCGAAACCTTCACCGATGTACAGGTCGAGTGCTTTCATGGGTCATTACTCTTTGGACGATGCGTTATTGTTGGGATCAGTCGTGCAGGCCGGTCGGACGACAGGCAAGGCGAACAGGGACAGTCAAAGAGCGCAGCGCAGGGCTGGCGAGAAGGGAATCCGTCATGGTTGCAGCGCTCTTTTTTGTTGTGGTTGAGCTGTTGCTGCAATTTTTAGCACTGGCGCAGGCGCAGGCTGTAACCATTAAAAGTCATGGGGGTATGCGTTTAGGTCATAGCCTGCTGGCTATGGAGTACAGGAAGGAAGGCGGGGGATGAAAGAGGGTAAGAATGTGTAGGAGCGAGCGATCTTTTAAAGATCAAAAGATCGCGAGGCAAGCTCGCTCCTACAGTCGGGGTTACAGCGAAATGCCGGCTGCCTTGGCCCGGGCGGCGTGCAGTTTTTTGTAGCTGTCGATCAGGCGTAAGTGCCGGTCCAGACCTTCCAGCTTCATGCTGGTCGGGGTCAGACCATAGAAGCGCACGCTGCCGTCAGCCGAGCCGATGGCGGCGTCCATGCGCTCGTTGCCGAACATGCGCCGGAAGTTGACTTCGTAGTCTTCCAGCTCCAAGTCTTCGTCCAGGTACATCTCCAGCACCGCATTCACGGCTTGGTAGAACAAGCCGCGCTCAACGGTGTTGTCGTTGTACTGCAAGAACATTTCGACCGCCTCTTTCGCCTCTTCATGTTGCTGCAAGGCGAGGTAGATCAGCAGTTTCAACTCCAGAATGGTCAGTTGGCCCCACGCGGTGTTGTCGTCGAACTCTATGCCGATCAAGGTAGTGATATCGGTGTAATCGTCCAGCTCACTTTCCACCAGACGCTCAACCAGATCTTTGAGCGCCGCCTCATCCAGACTGTGCAGGTTGAGGATGTCTTCGCGGAAGAACAGCGCCTTGTTGGTGTTGTCCCAGATCAGGTCATCCACCGGGTAAATCTCGGAGTAATCCGGCACCAGAATGCGGCACGCCTTGGCGCCGAGGTGCTCGTAGACCGCCATGTACACTTCTTTGCCCATGCCTTCGAGAATCCCGAACAAGGTCGCGGCCTCGTCAGCATTGGCGTTTTCGCCCTGGCTGGTGAAGTCCCACTCGACAAATTCGTACTCCGCCTTGGCACTGAAGAAACGCCACGACACCACACCGCTGGAGTCAATAAAGTGCTCGACGAAGTTGTTCGGCTCGGTCACCGCGTGGCCCGCAAAGGTAGGCTGCGGCAAATCGTTGAGGCCTTCAAAACTGCGGCCTTGCAGCAGCTCGGTGAGGCTGCGTTCCAGTGCCACTTCAAGGCTTGGGTGAGCGCCAAACGAGGCGAACACACCACCGGTGCGCGGGTTCATCAGGGTTACGCACATTACCGGGAACTCACCGCCCAACGACGCATCCTTCACCAATACCGGAAAGCCCTGCTCTTCCAGCGCCTGAATGCCCGCCAGAATGCCCGGATATTGCGCCAGCACCTCGGCCGGTACATCCGGGAGCGCGAACTCGCCTTCAATGATTTCGCGTTTGACGGCCCGCTCGAAAATCTCCGACAAGCACTGCACTTGCGCTTCAGCCAGGGTGTTACCGGCACTCATGCCGTTGCTGAGGTAGAGGTTTTCGATCAGGTTGGAGGGGAAATACACCACCTCGCCGTCCGACTGACGTACAAACGGCAGTGAGCAAATGCCGCGCTCTTCATTGCCGGAGTTGGTGTCGATCAGGTGTGAACCGCGTAACTCGCCATCGCGGTTGTAGATTTTGCGGCAGTAGCCGTCGAGGATTTCAGCGGGCAGCTCATCTTTGCGCCCCGGCTTGAACCAGCGCTCTTCCGGGTAATGCACAAACGGCGCATTGGCGATCTCTTCGCCCCAGAACTGATCGTTGTAGAAGAAGTTGCAGTTAAGACGCTCGATAAACTCGCCCAGCGCCGAGGCCAACGCGCCCTCTTTGGTCGCGCCCTTGCCGTTGGTGAAACACATCGGCGATTGCGCATCGCGGATATGCAGCGACCAGACATTCGGCACGATATTGCGCCACGACGCGATTTCGATCTTCATGCCCAAGTCGGCCAAAATGCCCGACATATTGGCGATGGTCTGCTCCAGCGGCAGGTCCTTGCCCGCGATAAACGTGCCACCGCAAGCTGCGGAGCTGGACGCTGGCATCAACAACGCCTGAGCATCGGCGTCGAGGTTTTCGACCTCTTCAATCACAAACTCAGGCCCGGCCTGCACCACCTTCTTCACCGTGCAGCGGTCGATGGAGCGCAAAATGCCTTGGCGATCCTTCTCGGAAATATCGGCGGGCAACTCGACCTGAATCTTGAAAATCTGGTTGTAGCGGTTTTCCGGGTCAACAATATTGTTCTGCGACAGACGAATATTCTCGGTAGGAATATTGCGCGTCTGGCAGTACAGCTTCACAAAATAAGCCGCGCACAGCGCCGACGACGCCAGAAAATAATCGAATGGACCCGGCGCCGAACCATCGCCCTTATAGCGGATAGGTTGATCGGCCACCACCGTGAAATCATCGAACTTGGCTTCAAGTCGAAGGTTGTCGAGAAAGTTGACCTTAATTTCCATGAGGGAATTACCAGAATAACGGGCTAAAAAATATGGGCGCCATTATCCGATTTTTCAGCCGGAAGTCCCGCCCTTTTCCCAAATGCCTGCCAAGCCGCCATTCTGTAGCGCGAGCTGGCGTCGTGATGTTTTGAGCTTAAAGGTCAGGGGAAGTGACGCGACGGGAGGTGTTTTCAGCTCCCTCAAAGGTTCAAACAATGATGGTGTGCGGGTAAGCATGCATAGCGCTGTCATGTGTTACCAGGCTAATACCTTCAGCCAGTGCTTGAGCTACCAAGATGCGGTCAAACGGATCTCGATGAACATTCGGCAGAGCGCCTACGGTCAACCCATGCTCGGACGTGATAGCCAACTCAAGGTAACCCGCATCCAGGAGCACCTTGCGTAGTACCGCTGGGATAACACCGGTACGCTCGGCACCTTTAATGGTCAGTTCCCAAATACTGGCGGCGCTGAAATACAAGGTATTGGCCTCATCGTCTATAAGTTGAGCCGCCGCTTTGGATAATTTGACGTCATCGGTGGCGGCCCATACCAGAATGTGAGTATCGAGCAATAACCTCATGCCTTACCCTCAAACATATCTGCAATTTCAGCATCCATGGCGTCTGACGCTGCGGTATTGAATGTCACCCCCGCCAGCATGCCGCGACGCTTAGGGGCGGTAATAGGAACCAGCTTGGCCACGGGCTTACCTGCCTTGGCGATAATGATTGTTTCCCCCCCCGCCGCTGCTTCGACAAGCTGCGAGAAATGCGTTTTCGCTGCATGGATGTTATGGGTCTGCATACTGCTCCCTCCCAGTTGATTGGCTAATGCAGTTAGTCTAGTCCACTAACCGGACTAAACCTAACTCACAACCTGCCTTTCATCGGCACACACCAACAAAACCAAGGTGCAGTACATTCGGAGCCAATTCCTGGAGATAACAGAGCCGGATTTAAAAGTGATCTGCCAAGGGCATACAAAAGACCGCAACAACAGAAGTGACGCGCCTGCTGCACTCAGGCGCGTGCTGCTTAGTGCGTCGTTAAACCGTCCAGCGATTTGTCGACATACGCTTTGGCCAGCTCCACCAAATGCATGACCGACAACACCAGATGGCGCGGGTGCCCGCTCAAGCCATTCCCCGCCTCACTCGCCGAAGCACCCGCGCAGCGCAACAAGTCTGACGCTTGGGCCAAAGCCGCTTCTAAATTGACGCTGTCCGGGATGGCATACGTGGCCTGATCCACGTGCCGTAGAGGCTTATGGTTGAGCAGGTAGTAATCGAGGGCGCGATCCGTGGCGGCACGGTCTAACGACAATTCATCGCACTGAGCAGCATCTTGCAGGGTGGGTATGGGTGGATCAGGGACTAGCTTTTTCATAGATACAACTCCCAGGGTCTCTTAAGGAGCTGTCACTTATCGCTACTAAACGAATGGGTGGCAGCCGTACGCAGGTTAGTAGACCGGTGCCCCAGGAACCCGGCGCGCCACAAGGGCGCCCTGCGCACGGCCACCATAAAACGCTGGCCGAAAAAAGGCGCCTCGCGGAGGTGGCGCCTTGCGCCTGGGGGAACACGGGCTACTAAACCCGACCGCTGATTTTCAGCGATGGGCCGAGACTATTCCCCGAACTGCACAGGCACAAGCGAATGGAAGTTTCTAGGATGTTTCACCGGATTGAAAGGGAAGCGTCGTACGAAACGGCTGATTTTGAGGCTGTACGCTACCGTGAAATAGCGCTGCGTTCGTCTGAAGTTACCAGAAGCTGCTGTTCTAACGATTGCCCAGGGTTTACAGTTTTTGAATTCGTATACGGTGTATACATTTGAACTTAGGAGCCAATCATGGCATCGCCTGTGTTGTCATTCCGTGTTGAAGAAGGATTGGTCGAACAACTTGACCAGCTGTCTCAAGCCACTGATCGCGACCGCCAGTACCACCTCAAACGTGCGTTGGCCCGCTACATTGAGGCCGAGTCCTGGCACATCAAAGCCATTGCCGAAGGCATAGCCGACGCCGACGCAGGCAAATTGACCGATCTCAGCACCATCAAAGCTAAGTGGGTAGACCGTGCCAAACATCGCACTGACAGACAAAGCGAGCAGTGATCTTGACTCGATTCACGAGTATTACGAGTCACGCTTAGGCGCTGCTGCAGCGGATGCCGTGCTTGGCCAGATCATCGAAACACTGGAGCAACTGCAAACGTTTACCGGCCTCGGACGCCCTTCACAGACGCCCGATGTTCGGGAGCTGATTCTGGGCAAATTCCCGTTTATTGCGCCGTACCGGCTGATGAATAGCGAGGTGCAGGTATTGCGTATTCTTCATCAGAGGACTGAGCGGCCAGATGATTGGTGAGGCTGCTACGGCCTTGGAAAGATTAAATATCAAAAAAGCCAGGTTGACTGGAACAAGTGAACGGATATTCCCAAGATATTTCGCCAGATTGAAAGAGAAGCGTCTTACGAAACGGCTGATTGTGTGCAGCTAAGCTCACCTGACGGATCAACCTCTATTTGATCTAGTCACGGGAGGCAAATTGAATAATGTGAAAAGCTCTACTGCCGAATGGCACTTGCAAAATAAGCTCGCTAGCACCACCGTAATGACAAACGTCATTACAGGAATCAAATCCATGGCATCTATCAACATACGCGTGGACGATGATCTCAAAGCTCGCGCCTATCAAGAGCTTGAACGCCTGGGTGTCACCCCCTCAGAGCTGATGCGCCAGGCCTTGCAGTACGTAGCAGAACGCGGCCAATTGCCCTTTCGCCCGATGCTCATGACCGAGGAAGACGAAGCGCTCCTGAACACCGTTCGTGAACGCTTGGCTGACCCTAAACGGGTCAAAGTGACACTGGATGACCTTTAGCCTTGAGTTTGACCAGCGCGCACTCAAAGAGTGGCAAAAACTCGGAGATACGGTCAGGCAGCAATTTAAAAAAAAGCTGGCTGAAATATTGATTAACCCACGCGTAGAGGCCAACCGCCTGCGCGATTTACCCGACTGCTACAAAATCAAGCTGCGCAGTGCGGGCTACCGCCTGATCTATCAGGTCATTGATCAAGAAATTGTCGTGTTCGTCGTTGCCGTGGACAAACGCGAAAACGATGCTGCTTATGACAAGGCACAAGAACGTCTTAAATAGAATCAACCAGCTTAGGATTCTTAACTAACAATCCCAGTGCGTAGAGTCTTGAAAAACACTAAAACCCTCCCCGCCCACTCCCCAGACTTGCCCCAGAAAAAACAGCGGTTCGTGTTTACCTAACGCTGCGGGAAAAGCGGATGAGCACCACGGACTAACCCGCAAGCGGCTTTTCCATAATGATGGTGCGCTCAGCCCCATAAAATTCGTCCCGGATCGTTTGATAGCCCAACGCCGCGTAGAAGCTCTGCGCTGTAATCGACGATGGCACTCGTAAAGCGCCAACACCAGCGCTGACAGCAGTCGCGTGAATGACATCCATCAACGATCGGCCGATACCTTTACCTTGGTGGGCAGGATCAACGAAAACACTTCTAACTACATTACCGTCGAGGCTTGCAGTGCCAGCAATAGTCTCGCCCAGCAAGGCCACGAAAACCTTGCGTTTGTCGAGTAATGCGCTGATAGCTTCAGGTGCAAAGCTGCGCTCAACCTGGGCAATGATCTCAGGCGAATAATCCTGTGAATTTGTGCCACGCAGAGCGGCGATCACGACACGGCTTATCGCAACTGAATCGTCCAGGGTTGCGGAGCGAATCTGACAGTCCATTTGGAAACCTCGATCATTAACGATCCAGCTTAGCTCAAGGCAATGCGCCTTCACCCACGGCTAATCCTTTAACCTTTTTCCAGACGCCAAAAACCACAAACCCCCGACTTTCTCTTGGAAAATCAGGGGTTTGTGTTTACTTAATGTGGCGGTGAAGGAGTCCGCCAAATTAAAGTCCACCAGAAACTCAATAAGCCTTACAACCCTTTATATTTAGGCACTTTTAAGCCTATCATCGTCTCAAGACATCCACCAAAATTCGCCACCTTCCTAGCCTTTGTGGGGGAACAAATGGGGGAACAATATAGTTAAAGGATATTCCCATGGGAAAGCTGACCGCTAAGCAAATTGAAAATCTGACGACCCCGGGTACCTACGAGGACGGAGATGGCCTACGTCTCCTGATCAAGCCCAATGGGAAAAAATACTGGGTACTGCGCTTCCAGCTCTCCGGAAAGCGCAGGGAGATGGGGTTAGGCACCTATCCTGCAATCGGCCTAAAGGAGGCTCGACAAAACAGCAGCGACAAGCGCCGTTTACTGCGCGATGGTATTGACCCCTTACAGGCCCGTGACGATGAACGAGCGGCACAGGTGGCCGCTGAGCAGCAACGTAAAAGCAGGTCCATCACGTTCCAGGACGTGTCAGTTGATTACATAGAGGCTCATCGTGCTGGCTGGAAAAACGTCAAACACGCCCAGCAGTGGACTAACACACTAGCTACTTACGCCGCTCCCGTCATCGGTGACCTCGCCACCAACCAGATCACCACCGAGAACATCCTTGAAATTCTAAAACCCATCTGGGGCAGCAAAGCCGAAACAGCTAGCAGGGTTCGCAACAGAATCGAACTAGTGCTCGATGCCGCCAAAGCGCGTGGACTACGAGACGGTGAAAACCCAGCACGTTGGCGTGGACACCTCGACAAGTTGTTGCCGCCGAGTTCCAAGGCCAAACGTACCCAAAACCACCCGGCATTACCCTACTCGGAATTGGCTCGCTTCATACAGGCACTTGATAGTGTCGAAGGACAATCCGCCTGCGCACTCAAAATGACTATCCTCACTGCCTGCCGAACCAGTGAGGTTCTTGAGGCTGACTGGAGTGAGGTTGATTTGAAAACCAAGCTATGGACGATTCCGGCGATACGAATGAAGGCGGGGAAAACTCATACCGTGCCGCTATCTGATGCGCTAATCGCACTGCTCGAAACTCTCCCACGAATCAAAGGTAGCTCATTGCTGTTTCCAGGGGCTCGTAAAGGTCGACCCATTAGCAATATGGCTATGTTAATGACCTTGCGTCGCATGGACCAAAAAGACCTGGATGATGGTGGCATGGGCTGGCGAGATAGCAATGACAGGGTTATTACTGCTCACGGGTTTCGCAGCACATTTAGGGACTGGGCTGCTGAATGTACGCCCCATGCACGCGAAGTCTGCGAGATGGCTTTGGCTCACGTTGTCGCTAACGGTGCCGAGGCCGCTTACTGGCGCAGCGACTTGCTGGAAAAGCGCCGTGTACTGATGGCTGATTGGGCCGACTATGTAACCCTCAAGGTGCATGGATCAACCACTGCTGAGTAATTTCTGGACCCTCGTAGGATGAAATGAATGGCGCAATGCCGCTCGATTCAATTGAAAAATAATTCAGTCACACATCACCGTAATGACATCCCCACCATGGAGTTTCAAACCATGTCATTGCAGTGCCCTCGCTGTAACTCACCTAAAATCGCCTCACTCCATCAGGCTATGAAAATTAGCGCGGCCATTGGCACCCTAGGCGGCGCTGCTCGTGGCGCCAGCGCCGCACTTGCAGGCAGTCAGGCAGGTGCACTTATCGGCGCTATGGCCGGTCCTGTCGGCATAACCCTCGGCTCGGTATCAGGCGCAATCCTCGGTGGCTTGGCCGGCGCTGTCGGCGGCTGTGCGCTCGGCGCCCAATTTGGTGAGTCGCTAGATCGCCATGTACTCGCCCACAACCTCTGCCTGATCTGTGGGCATCGCTTCAATATACCGGTTTAACCCCCTTACTCCTCCCCCTCTTTTTATCTCCGCCCGGACGGTACTACGCGATGCGTGGAGCTTATGCCGGCTAGCCCCCCAAGGAAAAGTAATCATGGCTCACCTTATCGAAACAATGGCCTACGTCGGACAAGCACCATGGCACGGTCTCGGCTCTGCCCTTTCACCAAAACAACCTTTGGAAATCTGGCAGCGTGAAGCCGGCATGGATTGGCAGATTCAGGAAAGCCCGGTTCACTTCAAAGCTGACGCCATCGGACACCTGGGCACCATTCATTCGTTTGCAGAACAGAAGGTGCTCTTTCGTTCTGACTCCAAAGCCCCACTATCAGTAGTATCTCAACGCTACCAAGTGGTCCAGCCCCGCGAAGTCTTGGAATTTTACCGAGACCTGACTGAAGTGTCCGGCTATGAGCTGGAAACCGCTGGAGTGCTCAAAGGCGGTCGTAAGTTCTGGGCGCTAGCGCGAACGGGACAAAACACCGCATTGAAGGGCAATGATCAAGTCAATGGCTATTTGTTGCTCGCGACCTCCTGTGACGGCACGCTCGCCACCACGGCCACGCCGACCAGCGTTCGCGTGGTCTGCAACAACACTTTGACCATCGCACTGGATGGCACCACTCGCGCAATCAAGGTGCCGCATAGCACCCGCTTCGATGCTCGGGTCGTCAAAAAGCAGTTGGGTGTAGCAGTCTCGCAATGGGACGAGTTCATGTATCGCATGCGCGTGCTGGCCGAGCGTAAAGTCCAGTGGCATGAGGCAATGGGGTTCTTCATGAACGTACTGTGTGACGTAACGCCCAATAGCAAATTACCTGAAGTCCTGCCCAACGAACGCGCCCTGCGCAAGGTACAAAGCCTGTACGAGGGACTCGGTCGTGGCGCAACGCTTGAGTCGGCGCAAGGCACTGCCTGGGGTCTGCTGAACGCCGTGACCGAGTATGTCGACCACGAGCGCAGAGCACGTAGCACCGAGTACCGCATGGACTCCGCTTGGTTCGGCCAGGGGGCGCAAATCAAGCAAAGGGCATTGGAGGCAGCCCTGCAACTCGCGACCTGAAATGCCTTCTCCCCTCCAACCATAACGCCCGTTCAGCACCGAGCTCAACGGGAGTTTTTATGTCCGCAACCATATGACGAAATCACAAACCTGCTTCGAAAAGCAAATCTGACGGCTTACATTGCAACGCCGTTGCAATTCGGAGAATGTTCAAAAAAGTAACATTTCTCTCTCCCCGCTCAATTTTCCCCATGTGGGAACGATCAATCCCAGCAGCATCTGCCAAGGCTTCTTGCGACAGCATATGTCCTAGTCGTCGCGCACGTACTACCGCACCAAGCGCTACCAGGTCACCGTCTTTATCGTGGTTTGCAGAGATTCTTGCCATGTCGAAAATCGTCGCGCTATGATGCTTTCACGACCACGGCATTTACGACCCTTTTTTAATATTTCTGTGACTCTGAGTAGAGCTAGCAGAAGGCCTTCCTACCCACCAATACGGAGAATTTGAAATATGTCTCTACCAACAGTAAATGGATTGAATGAATTTCAAATAGAAACCCTTCTAAAAGCCAAAAAATCTTTTGAGATTGTAGGCTTGCGAAGCCAATTTACTAAAAGCGTGATAATTGTCGAAAAAAAGATAGAAAGCTTAGATTTAAAGTGTCGGGTAAAAATCGATATTAAAGGTGCTATAGCTCAAGGCGGCATTCTGGGCACTATAATTGGAATATCTTCTCTACCTGTCGGCGCCGTCTTAGCCGCCACGGCTACTGTGGCCAGCGCTGGCCACACTCTAGCAACTTACAATCCCGACTACGAAATCATAAAAGACTACGCCAATAAAAAACTAAAAGTCATCTACAAGAAATAGCAGCCGACGAAATCAAACTCCACTCCTGCGCACACTTCAGAGCTTAATAAATTGAATACAAAATCTGTCATACTAAAAACAGCCAGCCTTATTTCGTTCGCACTCTCTGTAAACGCCCAAGCAGAAGTTGACTACGGGTACATGTATCCGCCCATACTACCAAATGAACAAAGCATGAACGATTTACCTTATGCTATTCCGTGTGCAGAGGCTAAAAATCAGTTTGGAGCAAAATTTTACCGTTGCACTTGGTATGCCCTTCCAAGGAATATTACACAGTGGAATGCACAGCAACAGCGTAACGTTACTTTCAGCAACCATATCAGCGGCAAATGTGTACGAGGCACTTGCCGTGCATCCAATGGCTCAGGTATCTATGGAATGTACGGCCAAGATCTCCGCTTTAGTCTCTCCATTTACTATTACATCTATGAAAGTGAGGATGGTTATCCGATTGCCTATCGTATGGATGGCGGGCCAAATAAAAAGGGGAAAGAGGTTACCTACGCTCAAGCCCGTACAACACTTCAGGACTTCTTTCTTGATCACGGCATCAACAAAACGAGCGCAAAAGACGCTATTGCTGCCTACTCGTTGGATGCGACGAGTGATTCGTCAGTCGATGAGGTGCCACAGGTCGAAAAGACACCAATGACAAAACCCACAAAAATCATCGAAGTAAAAGAAGCTTGGTGCAACCCGCGTGCAGACGATGAGTGCACCATAAATGGGAAGAAAGTAGCAAAGTCTGAGCTAAAGCAATACCTGCCAGCGGTTTATGAACTAGAAGTACTCAATGCGGGTGGGTATTGTGAGCACCCGATTTGCTATGACAAAAATGACAAACCGATTGGCATCAACTAACGTAAAGGCACGGAGTTTTTCGTGCCTTTATTTTTTCTTAAAATGCAAAGATAGCAGATTTAATTTAAAGCAACTAAGCAATAGCAGCCGACTCATTTACCTTCATCTGATACCGCTAATGCACAGCAACATGCCCGCAGCAAATTTCAACCGACATATATACCGCGCAAGAGTGACCGCCTCCAACAGCATGGCATCACCTTATTTTACACCCAAAAGCCTGCGGCTAAAAAGTTTAAAACTAATTAAAAGCGATCAAAACAATCACAAACTCGCATATTTACCAAAAGTTTATTAAGAAGCTCTTCCCTCAAACACTCAGCCCCCTGCTGGTGCGTGAACCAACTGATTACGAATGCTCCGCAACTCCTTGATCCAGTTTCGCGCCTCTCTCGTGAAACGCTCGACACTGGCGCTCCACCTCTAATCAGGCACGCGAAGGACGGCAGCTAGGTCAAGCCTCTTCATAGATCGGATTCGCTTCTCTTCGACGCGTCGTTGCTGTTGAAGGGGTAAACGATTGACAATATTATCGACCCACCCTGCCCCCTGCGCGGTAAGCTTTGTTTCCAACCTCCACGCTATTATTCCTCCAGACGCTATAGCAGCTCGTTCATCCCGGAGCTCCAAAAAAACTTTTTCATTGGTATCCACATGCTTCGTTTGAGTTTCAGTCACGAGTTTGAGCGCCTCGAGTCAAAAACCCAACTTCGCCCAGTATTTTTTTCGAGCCATGATTACTCTTGGACTTACTCATGACGGCATCACTTGAATCTAATGTTCCTTATCATGCTCGAACTAGTTAATAATTTAAGCCCTCTTCTTTCCAAAGCCAGGATAGTTCTATAGAAGAGGGACCTAAACTGACGCGCATTCGAGCGAGGAACTCGATCAACACATCGCCGCGGCGACAATCTCCGTTTTACCTGCGTTTATCGCCGCGAAGGCGAAAAGCTAGGCGCACTTGCCTGCAGTTTCTCTAACACCTTCTGGTACGCCAAATCCCCCTCAGCCTCTCGAGCAGGGATCACTTCTCCATGTAACTGAGCACGCAGGTCATCCCAACGCTCCAACAGAACCTTCCAGTTATGCTCGTCGTAAGTCCCTCGAAAGATCACCGGATGCACATCAATACGCGGCAGCTCTGAAGCTGGACTCCCCCGTTCCAGCGCCTCACCCAACCGGCGGCTCCAATGACTGCCCACACGATCGACTCGGCCTATCTGTTGTTCGACCACCCCGGGGTTCCACTCCGGGTGCATGAGGATGACGGTCTTGCATGCCAGATGCAGGTTGAGGCCTTCGCGGCCGACGGTAGATTGGGCTACGAGAACACGGGGAAAGCTATTCGGGCGGTTGAAGGCCAGTTGCAACAAGCGGCGGGTAGATTGTTCAGTGCCGCCGTACATCAGGCGAGCGAAACCTCCCTCCTGGTGGGCAAACTCAGGCTGTAGACGGGCGAGTAGCAGTTCCCATTGCAACGCAATTTCGCCGGTATCCGGTGTGTGGGGATTGTCGTCCGTGTGCTGGTCGCCGGCAGCGCTCAGCAGTTGGCAAAAGGCGGTGCACGCTTGCTCAGGCGTCAGATGTTCGACGTCCCCGCCAGTGAAGTCGAGGATCGCCCGGGTAAACAGCGCTACGGGATGTTTCTCGGCGGTGCCCACCAGATCCTTGTTGAGCTCAGCCTCCTGAAGGCGTTTGAACATTGCGCGGGATACCTGCTCATGTTCGGGGAGGCCCGCATCCAACCAGCCGAGCAGACGCCGGCGTAGCTGCTCACGACGTGTGCTGTGGGTGCTGTATTGATTGGCCAGCAACTCAGGGATGGAGCTGAGTTTCAGCCGGCAATTCAGCTGACGGTGCGCAATCTCCACTGCTACCCATTCCGAATGGTCATCGGACTCGTCGGCACGAGCATGGATTACGCTCTGCGGCCAGTAACGGCCGGCCTCAAGGCTACGTAGCATTTCACGCGCGTTCAGCAGCCGGACCAAGGCCCTCATGGGTGCGGTGAAACGGCCGAACACCAGCACCTTTTCCTCTTGTTCGTGTGCGGCTTCGATGGCCGTGATGGTGGCCAGGATTGCCGGGTGCTCGAACAAGTGGTGGGGATTCTGAAACGCCTGAGCAGCCGTCTTCAACCACCACTGCACGCGTTGCTGGCGCTTGTCATCGACCGCGCTGGACTGTCCGTCATTCGGCAGGGCAGAAGGCCCCGCTGGTTCATTAATTTGCGCCAGAAGGTCAGCGATGCCATGCCCATTGGCTAGGGTCAATCGCAAGCGTTTGGCCGTTGAGTTTTCGTCCAGTCGCGAGGCCACGGACAGCGCCTCGGTTGCGCACACAGCCTGTCGCCAAGGTAACTTCAGCGTGCGTACATCCACAATGACGGGCTTTTGGGTGTTGCGATAGCTTTCCCCTTGAGTTTCTTGGGCGAAGCGTGAAACGTCGGCGTCTTCACGTTTATCCCGGCGCAGCAGATAGGGGCTCAACGTCGATTGAAAGGCACTCGCTGCAGCCTGATATTGTTGACGGGCCGTGTCGCTGGAACGCCAATGAGCTCGTAGATGACGGATGGCCTGCGCAAAGTCGTTGATCACAGGCTGAAGTTGATCGCGCACTTTTTCGTCGAGACCAAGCCGTTCGAAGGTTTGCCGCCATTGCTCGGCATCCAGCTCCACAGGAGTCGCTGTCATGCACAAGCGACGGCTGTGCTGAGTTCCCTGCACCAGGTTACCGAGCAACCGGCTCAGGCCGCTGTCGGTGCCGCGACTTTTGTGGGCCTCGTCGATCACCAGCAGGTCGAAGGAGCCCAGACCAAACCCGACCACCTGCTCAAGCCAACTCCGATGAGGAGTACCGCGGCGGTAATTGGTGTGAGTATCGGGGTTTGGCCAGAAATGCCCGGTCGTGACGTCAGTCAACCAGGTGTAAGCGGGGTGCGCGGCGTCTTCGCTGATACGCGCAACAATGCTGGCAGCGGCTCGCTTGACCCTTTCATCATAAGAGCCTGACAGGTGGTAGCCATTTGGATACTTGAAACCTGCCTCCTTGCGCCAGCGTGCGAAGACTTCCGGCACCAACTCTCTGCGCCAGCGCGTTGCATTCTCGCCCATACGCCAGTTGGCAAAGGTATGGGACAGCACCAGGATTGGCTCCTGAAACCATGGCTTTTTATCAAGAACCTCTTCGGCACTTCTGGCTTCAAAGTAGCCGTGCAGACCACGCAACATAGCGGGAGTTGTAACGCCTCCCAGTTTCAACTCGGCCTGCCACTGATAGCCCAGCCCTGGCGGGGCGATGACGGCGACTCGACCGCCAGCGTCCTTGACTGCGCGAATCAGCTCGACAGCGATACGGGTCTTGCCCATACCCACTTCATCGGCCAGCACTACCCCGTGTTCGCCAATACGATCGGCCAACGCATGCAGGCTGGCTCGCTGGCCTGGATTCAGGTGCGCAGCCGCCTCACCCGCGTCATCTGCGACTTGTTGCTGTTGCATCGCCCGTTCGCGCAGTGAGGCCGCAACGGCTGCCCAACTGAAGGCTATCCGCTTCATGGCAGGACCCCAAGGGGATGTGAGGTGTCGAGTTTCCAGTGGGCCTCGATATTGCTCAGTGCGGTTTCGTAGCGCTTCCCTTCCGGATGGTCCGCTGTCTCGGCAAAACAAGGCCTGAACGCAGGTTGGCGCAAGGCATGAATGGGGTTGATTTCGAGTGCCAGAAACTGCTGCAACAACCCGCAACCGGCGGCCTGAATAAGTGATTGCTCCAGTCGGGCGCACCACACCGGCCAATCCCGAGGCTCCAGAGCAGTTTGTTTCGCTGCGATGCCTTCGATCAGTTCCATAATTTGCCGGATCGGGTAACGCGCCGCTTCTTTTCCTGGCGCAATGGCTCCCTGTTTGTCGGCAGAGCGCTTGCTATCGTCGAACGCGTCGGGCAGTTCTTCTTCACTGGGCGACTGTGGAAAACTATCGAGTTGCATCCACGCATCCTCCAGGCTGATTTCTGGCAGCTCGGTGGCAGCCAACCGGCCAAACCCATCCAGCACTGGCACCGTCATAACATGCGTTGTACCCGCATCTTGCCAGCTGACAACCACCTGCCGCGGTCGTGGTCCGCACCAGGCGAAGCCTTGACCCTCAACATATGCACAAGGCTGTCGCGACGTATCCAGCACTGAGTAATCGCCCCGCGAGCGATCATCGGCGCTCAACCAGCCTTGCTCTGGTGTATCCGTGTCCCGCCACATCAAGTAAGCCACGGGCGCTGCGCTGAACACCTCGCTCCCCACCTCAAGATCCTTGCCTTGCTGCAGCGTCTCAGGGACGCATTCCTGCTCCCACTGAATCGGCAGGTAATAGCCAATCGATTCGGGATCAGTTCCCCCCGATTTTGCCGGGTACCAGTTCAAAGGCGTCGGAGCGAATACCACCCCGGCCTCAAGGTTGCCCGTCGATCGCCCCATCTTCAGGGTGAAGCCTTGCCGGGTAAGATTGCCCGAGCCAAGGTACAGCCATGGGCCGGCTGTTTTTTCCGAATGCCCGGTCTCGCTGGCGCTGAAAATGAATTTGGCATGCAAGGTGCGTTTTTGCACGTCAGGAAAGTAGGCCGGCTGAGCCGCAGGTCGTACGCTGACGCTGGCAGCCGTCAAGTTCGCGGCTGCCGCTGCAATGCCCTGGCAGCTCGCCTCGTTGACAAACAGATCTACGGTGCTGGTCGCCGTCAGCAGACGCGGTTCTCCTTCTTCACCGCGCAAGCGCCTGATGATGCTCAACGGGACCGATGCATGCTCACCGAGCATTGAAGACTCATAAAAACCCGAGCCCATGGCCAAGTAGTTACGCGCCGTTTCTCGACCCGAGGCATAAACGACTCTGGCTGGCAGTTGGGCGAGCAGCGACGCTTTTCGGTTATCGAAGAAACGCGCGTTCAATCCGGAAGCTTTCGGCTTGACCTGTTTGAGCAGGATCGCATCCATATCCGCCACGGCCTTGGCTGTCAGCGGATTGGCAAGCAGCGCACGGTCGTCGTAATGCTCACGTAGCCACAGCAGTAAACTCCAGGCACTGCTGATATCTGTCCGGACCTGCTGCGTTGCCTCGGTGGGTACTACTAGTTCGTCGCTGCACACGTCCAGGCGCCAGATCAGGTCAAGGCTCTGCTCTAATGTCTGCCGGGTCCAGTTGCCGGTGGACACAAGCAAACGCAAACACCAGGCGTCGCTCTTGTTAGTGCTGCGGTAACCCAGCACCGCGACCTTGGCGTGCATCAGGTTGAATGGCAAATCGGCTTTCGCCCAAGGTAAATGCAACAGGCCCGGCACTTCGACCGGGGTAATCTGGATCGCGCGCGGGTCCAGCATCAGTGCCAATAGCGTTTCCCCGGCATAGGCACGCTGATTGGCTTGCTGATGGCTGAAACGCTCAAGCGCATCGTTGAGAAACCTGTCGTCAGCCGAAAAGCCGCACAGCCAACCGAAGTGGCCAGTAAAACCGTCCGGCGTTTCGAAGTGTTGGGCCAGAGAGGCAGGAGCATTACTCATAGACTTACCTCTTCAATGGCTACTGCTGGAGCCGGGGTGAGCCAGGCGCTCAATTGACCCTGGAGATCCAGGTCAAGTCGATGCAAGCGACCTACGCGATGGGAAATCCAGGCTGGCAGAGCGGCTTGGGCCTCGATAACAGCCTGGCCAATATCGACCTCCAAAACCTGATGTTGGAACGCACCGCCAGGCAGAATGTCCTTGCCTTGCAGACGCAGAACCCGACCGTCTCGGCTCACCAGACTGGCCAACAGGTTCGAACTATCAGGATCCGTACACTCATGGCAGAAGGTCGAGGCGACAGGATCGATTCGCTGCCGCTGAGGGTTATCCAAAAACAATCGGGCCATTTCGCGCAAATGGGTGATGTGCGTCGAGATGCGTTCGGGCAGGACACGCCCTAACTCGAACCGCTGCGTGCTCAACACCGCCATGTGCTGCTCCACCGCGTTCAGCACGTCGTAGGCGGCATCCTGCACTTGAAAAAACAGAGCACCATAATGCAAGTCGTTCCAGTGTTCGGGATCGATTTCATCGGGTCGCTCGGCCCAATCGAACACGGCTTCCGGTTTGGCGTGACGAGCCCGTACCCAGCCACGTATGGCTGCACGTCGCAAGCCACCGCTAGCTGGCGAGAGCTCCGCATCGATGCGGCGAGACAACAGCGCACGGGCCTGTGCGGGTAATACTTGCAGAGGCGAGAGCAGCCCGGAAACGGGGGCTTTCAACCTATCTACAGAATCGCCTCGTTGTGCCCACTGCGCCAACTCCTCTAACAGCGCTCCGTCATCCCCACAGCAAGCGTTAACGAATTCATGACCAAAGGCCGTGCAGGCAAAGGCATTAAATCGCTTACCCTGCGCGCGCACCAGCCCCAGGGCCAACAATGCCTGGCCGGTCCCCATTCGCATCGGTTGGCTGACATAGAACCCTGGCTTGCACAGTGTCTTGAAGTTGAAATTCGCCTTGCCGCGCAGTTTTTCCGAACCCCGCACCCGGGCATCACCCTGGCCATTGTTCTGTTTGAGCGCGTAGTAGCAGCCCAACGCTTCAATGGCGTTGGCCGCGTCAATATTCGAGACATTCGATTTGCGCTCGCGCAACTTCTGCGCGAGTGCGATACCCAGCATCGCCAAGAACAGCTGTTTGGCGTACCACACGCCGCCCATGCCAGGGACAGCGCGCTCGTTGTACTCACGCACTGCGGCGCCAATATCAAGCGTGCGGGTGCGTCTCTCGCCATCCAATTGCTCAGGACCAGAGAGTCCCCAGGTCATGCTCATAAAAGGCTTCCTTTGCGTTTGCAGCGAGTCAGCATGTGGGCTAGCGCATGGCCATTAAAGGTAGCAAAATGCCATAATCTCGTCCACGTCGGCTTCGCAGGGAACTTCATGATCGACCTTGCAAGTCCCAACTAAAGCTTGTCTGCCCCATGCCGATATCGTGCAGTAGATCTCTCGCAGGCACTCACGCCTACACGCACAAGGAAGTTGCGAATGTCTGTGGCCATTCTGATTTATCCACGCCTCATCTCTCTTCTCGTACCCCGCTGCCCTGTCGCTGAACGACTGGCCACAACCCGGCTGACTTCGCGGTGAGTACTACACACCGCGGCTCATACGATCCAGAGGTCGCGCGCGACACAATATGTCGTGGGCATGTTCGACATTTACTCGTCTTGTTTTACCTCTGAACCAGCGAGAGATATTCCCATGCATGAGTCCTTCTATCCGTCGCAGAAACGCTCGAAGCAGCCCACCTTGTTCCTGGCCATCGACATGTGGGGGATTGAAGGTGAGTACGCCGACGGAAACTGGCATGTCCTGCTACACAGATTCGCTCTGGACTGGAGCAAGAAACATCCAGACCAGGCAACGGCGACGCTATGGTCAAGCGTTCAACCCTGCAGCCTTTTTGCCAATGGATCGTCTTGCTACGTCTCCAGCAGCTCCAGGTTGCCCGATGCGTTTTATCAGCAACTGGAGAGCTTTCTATGCTCAGAGTTCGGTAACTGCGCCCGTATTGGTGGAGAAATCCAGGTCAATCCGGATGAGTGGCGGGTGTACCTGCACTTTGAGAACGGCGCAGTCTGGGAGAAATACAACGGCTATGAATGGAGGGAGCTTAAGTTGTGAAACGACTGGAGCCCCTCACCCACAACGATGTCCATAAACTTTTTTGATATACGCAAGGATTCGTACCGATCATGTTGAAAACTCAAAGCACTTACCTCAACTATCTGAAATCCATTTTGCCGCTCATTGTAGAAACCTCGATCCAGCCCGATGAGGTGACGCGGCTGCAGAACGATATCGAACATACCGAACTGCTAGTCCCCGTCATTGGTGCGTTCAGCGCGGGCAAGAGCAGCTTGCTGAATGCTTTTCTTGGGGAAAACGTCCTGGGTATTGGCCTGACTCCCGAAACCGAGTTGGCCACTGAGTTGCGCTACAGCAATGACCCGCATCTCCTGGCCATTCGCCTGGATGGCAGCAGTGAACGCCTGGACGTCAGCGCTCTTGCCGGTATCAAGACACGCGCCAACGAATTCACTCACCTTCAGTTGTACCTGGATAACCCGCGACTCAAAGCTTCGCCCTCGCTGGTGCTGGTTGATATGCCGGGCTTCGGCTCCTCATTAGCCAACCATAACAAAGCGATCGCGTATTACCTGCCCCGTGGCGTGCACTTCATCGTGGTGACCAGCGTGGAAGACGGCAACATCACTCAGTCGATGCTGCGTCAACTGGATGACCTGCTGACTTACGAGCGGGATTTCACCTTTCTGCTGAACAAGACCAACCTGCGTTCAGACGAACAAGTACAGGACGTGGCGGATCTGATGGATGAACAGATCAGGATCAACTTCGTCGATAGCCGCCCCCTGATACGCGTGGGGCTCAACGCGGATGTCCGCTTCGAGGAAGTCCTGACCCACCTTAATCCGGAACAGATCATCCGACAGTTGTTCGAGGATCGCCTGAAGGACGTGACCCACTCGCTGCTCAACCAGATCAACCTGTCAATTGCATCGCTGAAGAAAAGCAAAGCCGAAAACGAACACACCCTGAGCGAGTTAGCCAACGGCATACGGCAGATAGCACGCAAGCGAGATAACCTTCTCGAAGACTTGCGCGACCAACAGTTGGACCGGACCGTGGAGCATTGCCTGAGCGCCGTCGGTCATGAGTTGGACAATGTGCAATCGGAGCTGGTCAGTGCAGGCCTGGCGAGAAACCAGGAAGGTTTTTCGCGCATAGTTTCCGAAGTCGTCCGCGGCACCATGACGCGCACGATCAAGGATCAGATGGACAATCTCAGCCGCACGGTGGTCGCCGACTTTGCCCAGGCAATCGGTGAGCTGGGCCAGGAGATGGGGCAGTTTGACAATGAACAAAACTGGCTCGGCCAGATCACGGACAAAATCAGCCGCACACTGGAAAAAACCGAGCAAGCCTTGGGGCACTGGAATGGCTCCCTGGCAGAGCGTAACGCCCGCGAGCTCGAACAACTGAAAAAAGAGACCGGCTGGGAGGATGGCAAGCCACTTCCCCGTGTGACGTACCAGAGATTAGCCACAGTGCTAGCTGTCACCACCTCGATAGTCAACCCGGTGATTGAGCTGGCAATCATTTTCCTGCCGAACATCCTCGAGTTTTTCAACGAGGGTCGACAACGCGAGCAACTGCGCCAAAAGGTGATCAACGAGGTAATTCCGTCGGTCAAGCGTGAAATGCGCGAGCGCCTACGCACGCTGCTCAATGAGCAGATGGACGCCATGGTCAGCCAGATCAGCAGTGAATTCGAGCGCGAGATCGCGCAAAAGCAAACATTGATCGACCAAATGACCGCCACGCGTCACGACGATACCGCCGCCGCAGAACAGCAGATCGAGCTGTTGACGCGCGCCCGCGAACAGCTACAGGTGCTGGCAAAAAAAGCCCTCTACGAGGTGCAATCATGAACCCGCAACATGTTCTTGAACTGAATCAACGCCTCCATCTCTGGATGCAGAACTATAACTCGGAGCTGGCAAAAGACCTGGCGCCGCTGTTGCGTAAGCATGCCATTGACAGGCCTGAAGAACTGAGCAAAGCCTTCGACGAACTGGTCGAGGAGAACCGCCTGCTGCAGATCGGCGTCGTGGGACGCGTCAAGGCTGGGAAATCGTCGCTGCTCAATGCCCTGGTCTTCGACGGCCACGCAATTCTCCCCAAGGCCGCGACACCCATGACCGCCGCGCTGACCACCTTGACCTACGGCGACACGTTCAGTGCCAACGTGGAGTTCTACACGGCGGCGGATCGAGACAACATCCAGCAGGACGCCCAACGCTATGAACAGCGATACCAGGAACAAAAATCCAAGGCCCTGGAAGCCTTGCGCCAGCGGCGCCAGCGCAGCGGCCACCTGATCGAAGACGAGGGGTTTTACAGCGACGTCGAGAAGAGCGCGCGGCGTGCGCTGATGGGCGAACATACGCTGGTGGCGGCTCACGAGCAGTGGCAACACATCCGCCAATCCAACGTCGATCTTGGCGCACTCGAAAGCATACGCAGCTTACATGCGCCGGACGCCGCCGCCCTGGCGGTGCTACTGAGCGATTATGTCGCAGTGGGCGGCAATTACATGCCGCTGACCAAAAGCGTCGATATCTCCCTACCCCTGAACTCACTCCGTAACGTGCGCATCATCGACACACCGGGCCTCAACGACCCGGTGCAATCACGTGAAGAGCGCACCTCGGCTCTGCTGAAAAGCTGCGACGTGGTGTTTATCGTCAGCCCGTCCGGGCAGTTTCTCAGTGAGCAGGATATTGAGGTGATGAGCCGCATCACCAAGAAAGAAGGCGTCCAGGAGCTGATACTGATTGCTAGCCAGGTCGACAGCCAACTGTATGGCAGCGACATCCGTCAGCCAACACTTCAGGGAGCGCTCGACAAGATCACCCAAACCCTCAGCGTGCACATGGTGGACACCTTGCAACGCTTGAAGGCCCAGCATCCGGAGATCGGCTCGACCTTCGACAACCTGATTCAAGGAGGCAACGGTAAGGTGCTGTACACCTCTGGCATGTGCCACAGCCTATCGGTGCGATTCGACCAGCAGCAAGGCTGGGACAGTGCAGAGCAAAAAGCTTGGGATAACCTGCGTAGCAACTACGCTGACTTTTTTACCCCGGACCATGCCGAACGCTGCCGTGGCAACCTCGACTTGCTGGCGAACACCGCCAGACTGCGAGCGGCGTTGGACACGGTGCGTACAGAGAAAGACCGGATCATCGCCACACGCCGTGACGAACTGGTGCGTGCCAAGTCGGCAGCCCTCGAAGCTTTCCGCGCCGACCTGATGGCCTTCACCCACGCCAAGGGCCAGGAAGTCCGCAACGCCGATATCGAAGACCTCAAGTCTCAGCGTCGCAAACTCGGCAGTCTGATGAAGGTCGCGAAGTTTGAACTGGACAGCATGCTGAGCAAATGCTTGACCGAGTTTCGCGAGCAACTCAAGCGCGACCTTACCCGGGATCTTGAGTCGGCCTATACCGCCTCGCGCCAGGGCGTCGCTGGTGCCACCGAAGAAACCTCCAAGACCAGGGAAGTAGTGCGCGACAGCATGACCGCCAGGTTCGCCAACTGGGCCTGGGGGGGCGGCACCGAAACCGAGCACTACAAGATCTTCAAATTGCACTGCTGCCAAGTGCGCAATGAGCTGGAAGAGTTCGCTGAAGGGTTGAGCAGTACCCTGAAGCAATCAAGTGCAATCCTGACTAAGGCATTCCGCGAAAACCTGGTACGGGAGTCGACCAGAGTCGCCCGACAGCATTTGGGGGACGAGCTCGACGCTGGGTTCGTGATCAGCACCAACGAAGCGCTGGTTGCGGGTTTCACACTGCCGGTGTTCGAACTCAAAAGCCAGGAACTGCGCAAACTCAAGACGACCAAGAGCATTCTGCTGAACGACGAGGCGCGCCAGTTCCTCGATGACGCCAGGCATCTGCTCGATGAGCTCAAGGGCCAAGCCAAGCGTCAGATTCGGAATTTGACGGATGATGTCACCGACAAGCTGCCACCTTCCTACGGCGATCAGTTTTTCAGCGACATGCACGAGCGTATCGCCCAGCTGGAAGCGCAGGTCGAGAACGCGCTGCTGACCCTGGACCGACTGAATCGTATGGCCCAGGAACTGGAGGCTGCATGAACACCGAACTATTCGCACCGGCGTTGCTGGCGCAACTGGACAAGATCGGCCAGCTATTCGTCTGGCGGCGAAAGGCGCTGCGCGACAGTGTGCTCGAAACACTGCAGGCGGCGGATCGTAGCCATCAGGTACTGATGCTCGACTATCAGTCGACCCTGGCACGCCTGGAAGCCCTGACGGTCAAGCACGACCAACTGACCGAGCACCAGGCCAGCACCGCCGCCGAACTGAGCGACACCCACCAGACATTGCAACGCGTACATCAGTCCCTGACCGAGGCGCTGGACCAGCAGCAACAGGACCGGGAGCAAGCGCGAGTGCGTTTTGATAACCTGTCGACACGCCATGCACAACTGGTCCAAGAGCGCAACAGCATCGAGACTGCACGCGAAGCGCTCGAACAGGACCTACATCAGACCTGCCTGGCGCTACAAACTGAAAAAAACCGCGCAGATGAACTGACCGAGGATTGCCTAGACTTCAAGACCCGTCTCGCCACCCTGAACCTGCAACATGAACTACTGAGCGCCCGCCACGAGTCCACTGTCGCCGAGTTGAGCAAGGTGCAGCAGACGCTGGAACAATCGCGCGTCGAACTGCACGCCAGCGGCGAAGCACTGGATCTGTTGCAACAGGCGCATACCCAGGAGCTGCAGCAACACGCGCAACTGGCAAACGAGTTCCAAGTCTTGAACCAACGTCACGGCGACACTTGGACCCGCTTCCAACTGATCTCGCGCCTGCTCGCCGCACGCCCCCGCGACAGCGCAGGGCTCGCTCGTTTCAGAGATTTGCTGACGAACGACTACATGACATTTGCCGACAGTGAGTCCTCCTTGGGCGCGGAGGCCAAGGCGGTCAAGATGCTCCAGTCTATCGAGCAGGAACTGGCGTTGCTGGTAGGTTTCCCAGACGTTCACGAGCGGACGATTGTCGGGATTGTCGGGGGTTTCAGCAGCGGTAAATCAGAGTTCATCAACAGCTTTATCCGCGATCCCGAGGTGCGCCTGCCCGTCGGTTTGCAACCTGTCACTGCGATCCCTAGCTATGTGTTGGCGACTGACCAGCGAATGATTCGCGGGTACTCGGCAAACGGCGGCCATATAGAGCTGGATGTCGCGTTCTACAAAAATATCTCCCATGCCTTTATCAACTCGTTCAGCTTCGACTTGAAGAGCTTGATGCCCTTCATGTGCGTAGGCGTGCAGATGGCCCCGGAGTACTTCAGCAACATTTGCTTCATCGACACACCGGGCTACAACCCACCCGCCACTGCCGCGGAACATAGCCAGGGAGACCGGGGGACCGCTATCCAGTTCGCCCAGCAGTCCGAGGCGATCATCTGGTTGATCGGCCTTGACGCCAACGGCACCGTACCGGTGTCCGACCTGAGCTTTATCCAGGACATCGGCGTGGACCAACGCTCGGTGTATGTCGTGCTGACCAAAGCCGACTTGCGTCCCGACGACGACATCGAGGACATCATGGATGAAGTGCAGGAAGTGTTGTTCAGCGAAGGTATCAGCGTCGTAGGGATTAGCGCTTACAGCTCCACTCTGCGTAATGAAGTTGCCTATCGGGACGTCCCGTTGTTGGAGTATTTCTCCCGTATCAACCAGCCCGGCGACGCGCGACAACACCTTGAAGGTCGACTTCTGGAGGTGTTCACCATGTATGACGATGCTATCCAAGCGGACATCGATGGGATTCGCGCACAAAAAACTGCCGTCAACGGACTGCGGCTCGACTGTCTGGAGATCGGCGGCACGGATGTCTACGGACGGATGCTAGAGCCTATTGCCAAACTCGACCGCAAGCTGGACACAGCGCCCCAGGAAAGCTGGCTCAAGGAGTCCAGGCGGTTGCTAGAAGACTTCAGCACCGCGGTGCGCATGACCGCAGAACTACAAGAAACACAGACCTAGAGGACGGTCACGAGCGCTGGGAAAAAACCGGTCGCCTCGCAACCTCTGCCACAGACCCAACACAAACTTCGACAACGCAAGCGAGCGCAACATGTCAGACAAGGCCTTTGAAAAAGAATACTCGGACGACTCATTCTGGGAAAAAGTGAAAACCTATGCAAAATCTGCAGGCGAGTCCGCGCTGGAACCAGCACTGAAAATGTACTACGCGGCAACCGACGTTGACACCCCGACCTGGGCGAAGACCACTATCTATGGCGCCCTTGGCTACTTCATTTCGCCGATTGACGTCATCCCAGATATCACACCTATTCTAGGCTACACCGACGACATCGGCGTGTTATGTGCAGCGTTGGCCGCGACCGCGACCCATATCAAGGCAGAGCATGTGACCAAGGCGAAGGAAACTTTGAAGCAGTGGTTTTCCTGATCTGACCGTGAAGTCCTACCCCAGATATCCCTTGGGGTAAGGCTTCGGCATGAACAGATACAACCCATCAGCTTCCTGGCGTAGCCCCGATCCATAGCTCCCTCTCCATCTTTCCTGAAGAGTCAATCTCATGGATTACCAAACCCTCAAGGCGCGTCACCGACTTGAACGCGACAACCATCACGTTAACCTGACATTGCGTGTGCACCGATCCTTGAGCTGGTTGCAACGCGCCGAACAAGCTGACGATCCGGACGGTCGCTTCGTGTTCCTATGGATTGCCTTCAACGCCGCTTACGCAACAGACATCGACGAGAACTACCGGCTATCCGAACAGGAAACCTTCCGAGCCTTTCTGCGCAAGCTTTGCGATCTGGATCGCGAACGGCAGATAGAGAAACTGGTCTGGTCCGAGTTTTCGGGAAGCATCCGCGTGTTGCTGGATAACCCATACGTTTTCCAGAGTTTCTGGGATCACCAAAACGGTAAGATTACCGAACAACAATGGAGCGAGCGTTTCGCCGACGGCCGACGCAGAGCGCAGTCTGCCCTGGCACAACGAGATACAGCCGATGTACTCGCGGTACTTTTCAATCGCATCTACACCTTGCGCAATCAAATCATGCATGGCGGTGCGACCTGGGATAGCAGTATCAACCGACCACAATTGCGCGATTGCGGCAAACTACTCAGCAAGCTCGTGCCTTTGATCATCCATCTGAAGCTGGAAAATCCTGACACGCTCTGGGGTGATGCCTGCTATCCGGTCGTGCAGTCCTGAGTGTCAGGGTTATTCAATCCCTGCCACTGGCGGCCTTGCGCCAGACATCGCTCTCTCGCTCCATCTGCTTGTACTTCTGGTAAGATCAAAGCTCTTTTTGAGTACCACGACCAAACCCACAGATGCTAGTACGTTCTTTAGCATCGCCACTCTCTCTGGTTCATTTTGTGGATTTCAGATTAAGACTCAGGAACGACAGATTGTGTCGGGCCGGAATCTTCACTGCCCTCAACTACCACGACACATTCTGACCACCCCTCAGCCCATCCTGTCATCTCCACAGCATCAGGACATTCAGCATGGGAACCCGCCTCACCCCCTTCGCCCACGACAGCTGCCGGGCTGCCGACACTTGTGGACTCTCGCTGAAGTGGAGTTACCAACTGCTGCTGGACCTGGGGGGGCATCGGAATTTAATCAGTCGACACGGCTTCAACGATGATGATCTGGCCCGTGAGGTTGGTCTGGCCAAATGGGTAGACCGAGAGGAGTACAGCCCACCGCAGGCCTTGTCGGCCCTCCGTCGAGCCGCTCGCGCTTTCGAGGCAAGCAATCCGGATACACCTTACCCGGATCGCCTGGGGCGCAATCTGGAGGCATTGGGGACATTGTTGGGGCTGGAAGAGGCAGAGTTGCGGGTACTGGGTTTCTGCGTACTGATGCATATCGACCCGGTGCTCTGTGATGCTACCGATCAGTTGGGCATGGTGGGATTCAACCGTGCCATGAAAGTCCTCGCGGTATTGTTAGGTCTGCAACTCCCCAAGGTCGAGGCCTGCCTGGCGAGTAATAGCCCCCTGATCCGGGCGGGCTTGCTGGAGGTGGGGAGCAATTCCCGCGCCTCAACAGCACTGAGTTCGATGTTATCGGTGAGTAATCAGGAGCTTCCCGGCCTGCTGCGATTCAGCAAAGGCACATCACTGAATTTGTTTGCTTATGCCTTTCGCCTGAGTCCGCCAGGCAGCCTGAGCCTGGAGCACTACCGACACATCAAACAGCCACTGAACATCGCCGAACGCTACTTGGCCAAAGCCTTGGCACAGGGCCGTCAAGGAGTGAACATTCTGCTTTATGGTCCGCCAGGCACCGGCAAGACTCAGCTCAGTCGACTGCTCGCAAAGAGCCTGAGCAGCGCGCTTTATGAAGTGGCCTGCACGGACAGCGATGGCGATCCCGTGCATGCAAAACAGCGTCTGTGCTCCCTGCGCGCGGCCAATAGCGTGCTGCGCTCGCAACGGGCCCTGCTCGTACTGGATGAGATCGAAGACATCTTTCAAACCGCCAGCACCGACGCTCATAGTCGCTCACAGAAGGGTTGGATCAATCGCATGCTGGAGGAGAATGCGCTGCCGTGTTTCTGGTTGAGCAATAGCATTAAGGCTATCGACACTGCACATCTACGTCGCTTCGATCTGGTGATCGAGATCCCCAACCCGTCCTTGGCGCAGCGCAAGCAGATGCTCCATGAGTGTGGCGGGGGCAAGTTGAGTGATCAGTTGATAGAGCATCTCAGTGCCCATGAACAGGTGACACCGGCGGTGCTGGAGCGAGCCGTACGAGTAGGCCGCAGCGTAGGAAACCGCGCGAGCAAGACGCTGGACACGACGATCCGTTGCATCGTCGACGGAACCTTGAAAGCACAGGGTCTCGACAAGCTGCAACATGACGGCGGTAGCAGCTTGCCCACCTTCTACTCTCCGCAATGGATCAACGCAGATCATGCTCTTGACGGCCTAGTAGACGGACTACGTGTCCATCCACAGGCACGCCTGTGCTTCTACGGTCCGCCAGGCACCGGTAAAACTGCCTTTGGCCAATGGCTGGCGCAAGAACTGGGCAAGCCGTTGATGGTCAAGCGCGTCTCCGACCTGGTTTCACCCTATGTCGGTATGACGGAGCAGAATCTGGCGGGCGCCTTCGAGCGCGCACAACAGGAAGACGCAGTGCTACTACTCGATGAGGTTGACAGTTTTTTGCAGGACCGGCGCAAGGCGCGGCAGAGCTGGGAGGTGACCGCGGTCAATGAAATGCTCACGCAAATGGAGAGCTATCAAGGGCTGTTCATTGCCTCGACCAACCTGATCCGAGACCTGGACGAGGCTTCCTTGCGGCGCTTCGATCTGAAGGTACATTTCGGCTACCTTGTCACCGCCCAGGCCCAGGCGTTGTTTGCCGCACACTTGAAAGCGCTGGCCTTGAAAGACCCGCAGCACAGCGCAGCCAATCGCTTGCGAGGTGAGGCGCATCTGACCCCGGGTGACTTTGCGGCAGTGGCGCGCCGAGGTCGTTTCAAGCCATTTGCCAGTGCCGACGAGCTTGCGGAGGCGTTGCTGGCCGAGTGCCGACTCAAATCCGCGGGGCAGCAGCGCCCAATCGGTTTCATACATTAACCAGCCTAAAGGTTGCCGGGTTGTCGCCGATAGGCAGACAAATTGGCAAATTCGCTAGCCACAGGCCAGCTTCAACACTACAAGGATGATTTCTCTTGCCATCAGCCAAGACCCATACCGCGTTGAGTCGACAATGGGAGCTGCTGCAACATCTGCCAAAACGCGCCCCCGGAATCACAGTGAGTGAGTTGCTGACCCGCCTGACGGCCGCAGGCTACTCCATCAGCCGCCGCAGCATCGAGCGCGACCTGCGTGACCTGTCCCTGGTGTTTCCGTTGCAATGCAACGATGGGGGAACGCCCTTCGGTTGGTATTGGAAGCCGGGCGTGAGCGTCGAGCTGCAGGGCATTACCCTGACTGAAGCCGTCAGCCTTGCGCTGGTCGAAGATGCCGTGCGCCCGCTACTCCCGGGCAGCATGTTGAGCGTGCTGGAACCGCGCTTCGAGCATGCACGACAAAAACTCAAAGGCCTCGAAGACGGCAACCCCGCCGCCCGCTGGCCCGACAAAGTTGCGAGCGTTCGGCCGGACTTCAATCTTCGAGCGCCGGAAATCCAGGCAGAAACGCTGGAGGCACTGCAACAGGCCCTGATCAGCGAGCAACAGGTTCATTGTCAGTATTACTCGGCGCACACCGACAAACTTAGTGAAATGACGCTCAACTCCCTGGCGATTGTCCAGCGTGGGCTGATCACCTATCTCATCGCCACTGCCGCGCCGTATACCGATGTCCGTCAGTTCGCGGTGCATCGCTTTCGTGCGGTGACGGTGCTCGACACGCCATGCCAGGGGCTGGAGACGTTTGACCTGCAAACCTACCTTGCCACCGACGCTTTGCAGTTTGGCAAACCGGAGAAGATTCAACTCAAGGCCTGGGTGAGCGAACATCAGGCAAGGTTGATTCGTGAAACGCCCTTGAGCACGGACATGGTGCTGGAGGCGCTGTCGGATGGTTATCAGGTGCAGGCGACCGTCAACAATACCTGGCAGCTGCACTGGTGGATTTTGTCTTTGGGAGATTCGGTGGTCGTGCGGGAACCGCCGGAGTTGCGCCAGCAGATGGGAGACACATTGCGGCGGGCAGCTGCAGCATATGAACATGAGGAAGGCAAGGCGGGCCTGGCGTGACTCGCCAGGAGGGCTCCAGCCTGGCGGGATCAATGCACTTTGCGGGTTCTAGCGAAACGGTCGCGCCAGCCTGGCCTTGAAAGTTTCCAGCCGAGAAGCCGGCCGTACATCCAATGAAGTGTGTCGGCATGAGGGGCAAATGGAAAACCAATCGATCTCCTCACGCAACGCATCGCTGGGCGGCACCGTTGTTTTTTTCCAGTGGCATTGGGGACAGCTGAATGTGAAGGGATGGGGCGGCCAAGGCATGGAGATAATCCGTCAGTCGTAGAAAAATGAAATCGTCGACGCTGCACGGCGTCAGGCCGAATCACCGGCGCGTTTGTCCAGTTCCTGTTTCATTTCGTTGTATTCACGGAAGAACTCGTAGCCTTTTTTTATAACAACGATGACGCCAATAATTGCGAACAGATTTTTCATGCTGCGGTCCCTTATGGTTGCCTGACTCAAGCGGTTCGGTTTGGTGTAAACCATTCGTCCTGCTGATGAGGCGAGCATGAGGGCGATGCGCGACAAGACGTGTCGTAATCGGATGACTCAACGACGCCAAAGTACGCAATTTCGGATAGTGCGCAAGCGTGGTCAGTTCAGTTGGGCACAGCGCGGCGAACAGACGATACTTTTTAAGCCGAGGGTTGCGCCGTCCAAATGGTGGTGCCACCAGTTGATTCAACTCGCGCCAGCCTTCCTTGAGCACTTGATCATGAAGGTGAGCATCACCCGTTTTAAGCGATGCCCGAATACTCCAAAGGCATTTGGCGACGTGAGGGTCGGCGATTACCTCGGACACCTTGACCGTTACCATGCCCGTTTTTAGTGATGACCTCACTTCTCCATAGCTGCTCCTTAAACGCGGGGCTGCAAAACTCGTCTTGATCGGCGTCCTGAACCTTGCGCAGGAACTCCGACAGCTTTTTCAACCAGTTTTGATACCACGACAACTCACGATGCTGAGCCAACACTGCTTCACAGGCTGCCTTGAGATTTGCGTCATCCTTCAGATTACCGCCACAAGCCATGCCCCTTATTATCCTGTTGGGCGAGCGCGCCTAATACAGTCTTTGCTATATATTTGCATGCGAAGTTACACCCTCCCCAGGAGAATCCAGCCTGTGACACGGGCTCCTGACCCATCATCTTTCGGGCAAACGATTAACATGAGCGGCTAGCCACTGAATACGTGCTCACGGTGCCAAGTCAAGTATTTCAAATGACGGTCATGAAGGCTACGCAATCGGCATTGCGGGTTAATCCCAAGTGCCAGTTGCAGTTCAGTCGTCAAGGTTTGCGCAATAACAATATCGCCCTCGTCGGTGAAGCTGATCAGCCCCTGGTCAAAGGCTTGATCCAGGTTGGGCGTTAGAAGCAGTCCGTTAAAGGGATCGAGTCGCTCCGGATGCGTCGCGTCACGCCAAGGCTTGATGTGAGAAGCGCGCAGCATGGAAGCGAGCGCTATACCGCTGACAGCACAACCTTGCCAATGCTTGAGCAGAGCGTGGCGATAAACGCCTTGTCCCACTCGCGCTCGAATAATGGCTTCGCGCTCGGTACTCTCAATTTGCTGCCCAAATGATGATTGCTCGAATAACTCAATCAGGCTGAATTCATCTTCCAATCGCTGCTCGCTGGCCGTCGATTCGCCGGTAAGCACTGCGAACAGGCTGCGAAAGTCTTCATCATCCTCCAAATTGACCGCAATACCGGTATTGCTGGTTGAGCCCAGCGCGAGCGGAAATACTTCCAGGCTGGTGCTTTTATAGGTCTCATTGGGAGCGCTCTGCGTAAATGCCTTGATTTGCTCCCAATGCACTGACTTGCGGAATGCCGGGTGCAAAACCAATGGTTGGAGTCCTACGGCGCCGGTAGCTTTATGCTTGACGAATAGCGGGTACTCAAGCGCCGGGTGCACATAGCCTCTAGCGTAGGCCTTCCCTTTATACTTCAAGCTGCAACCATGGCCTTCCAGAAGCCTGCAAATTTCCAGCGAATCGAGCATGTACTCCTCCTAATGTCTACACAGTATCGGAGCCAAATCACGGGGCCTTGCACCAAGGCCCTCGTGCCTCACACCTAGGGCAGTAAAGCCTGCAGAATCTCCACCTTGCGCTGCAACTGCTCCACATGAGCCTTCTCCGCCCGAAGCGCCGATTTCAACTCGCGATTCTCTTCGGCGTGCCAGCTCAGCCGCTGCTGGCGCTCCTTCGTGGTCGCATGCCAATGCTCGAGCAACCTCCAGGCTTTGTTAGTCTGCAGATACTGCACCAAAAGCATCAGCAGGATCATCAACAGCATCAGCATCGCTACCGACGCCGTCCAATCCCAACCATCCATAAACATGTCCCTCATGTCGTCAACTCCAAATTTGCCAGAGTCACGATATGTAGTGTTAAGCGACACGTCTAGAATGTAGACTTATACAGGTAAGGTATTCACTCACATGGAGGCGACATGAAACGCAAGCAAACTATCGCGCAGGTCCGTTGGGATCTCGCCCTTCGCTATCGTCTGATTGAAACCGTCGCATGGTGGGAAGGCCGGCTGACCACGGTGCACTTGACGCAGAGCTTCGGCATCAGCCGTCAGCAGGCATCCAAGGACATCAACACCTACATCACCGAGCATGCGCCTAAAAACCTTACATATGATCGACAGATCAAGGGGTACGTGCCGAGTAAACAGTTCAAGCCACTGTTCATCGACGACAGCGCCAGCGCATACCTGCACCTGCTTTACCAGAACAATGCTCGAGCGCCACATGTCGAGGGGCTGGCGTTGGCCTACGCCCATACCAAAGTACTGGAGGTGCCTGATCGCTCGATCAAGGCCGAGATACTGCGCCCACTGCTCAAGGCTTGCCGGGAGCATCTACGCCTGGACATCGACTACGTTTCGCTCAACAGTCCCGAACCTGAAGGGCGAACCATTGCACCGCATACGCTGGTTTACACAGGCATGCGCTGGCATGTGCGCGCCTACTGCGAAAAAAACCGCGAGTACCGGGACTTTGTACTGAGCCGACTGCGTGGGGTTCCTGAACTGATGGACGGCGAGACCGAGAATGGCCTCTCGTGCGACGCCCAGTGGAATAGCGAAGTCAACGTCATCATCAAACCCGATGAGCGTCTGACAGTGATGCAAAAAGCGATAATCCAGGAGGATTTCGGGATGGTCGATGGGCGACTGCAGATTCCCTGTCGCCAGGCGTTGGTCAAGTATGTGTTGCAGCGCTATCAGATTGATCCAAAGAACATGGACCCGAAACCAGAGGCGCAACAGATCGTGGTGGAGAACCTGAAGGAGTTGAAACCTTGGCTGTATGACTGATACCGGTCCCTTTCGACAGCCCTGTTCGCGACAACCTTGCCGCTGGCACTCGACTCCAAAAAATACCGAGCCCTGACGCAGTGCGACATGATCTGTCGCACGAGTGAATCAAGCTCTGTATCAGACCCAACGAGAGAACACGATATTGAATAATCTGGAAGCCCTGAAGCTGGTGGAAACCAAGTTCACCGAGATACTGAACGCCGACAAAGTGTCCGACCTGCAAAAGATGCTGACGTCCGATTCCCTGCTGGAAAAATGGCAGATGGACCGCAACAAGTACCCAGAATTGCAGTTAAAGCTGACGGACCAAGACATCAGTTCCCTCATGACTAAGGTTGGCAACGATCTTCGCTTGCATTCGGACCTCAGCGCCAAACTGGAAACTCCTCTGGAAAAGCTGCTCTACGCCCTGGTCTGGAAAAATGGCGACCTGCAAAAGGTGGCGCACATCATCAAAGGTGCAGCCGATGTCAGACCAACATCGCTGACTAACGGCCCAGGCCAGGTATTCAGACAGTTCGGACGGCACCTGGCCGATCGCTCGGAATCCATTGTCGATCAGCACGTGCTTCGGGCCTTCGAACTCTATGAGCAGATCAACGACCCAGACTTTTCCAAGATCAAGACCATTCGCAAGAAGATCAACTGGGACAAGGATGTCGCCTGCATCGAACGCTACAAACGCTGGCTCTGCGAGCACTTCAAAGAGCGTCAGGATGCCGAACCTGGATTCGTGGTGAACATCGACATGGCGCTCTTCGCGCTCGGTCGAGCGGTAAAGATCACCAGCAAGCGCGGCAACGGTGAAGCAGCGTAATCCCATCGCCATCGAGTACAGCGCCATGAAAACCTACAAAGCCTTTATGCAACGTGTGGTTGCCACCGCCGGCCCCCAAGCCAACTTCACCATCACGGTTCAAGCGGTGACCTCTGCCATGGCAAAGGTCACCGCTGAAGCCCAGTACCCAGGCTACAAATGCCTGAACGCACCCACTCAGGTGCGTTGAAGTCTTGCCAGTTCATCCTGCAGTTGCAGCGCCAGCCCACTGGTTCGCTGCACATTGCGACTAACCGCTCCTTCAAACACCCCTGGACTGGCTTCAACCAGGCTGAACCATTGTTTGGCACGGGTGATGGCGGTGTACAACAGTTCCTTGGTCAACACAGGGTTCAGCGCATCGGGCAACACCAAAGCCGTATGGTTGAACTCTGATCCCTGGGACTTGTGCACCGTCATGGCGAAGACAGTCTCAACTTCCACCAACCGACTCGGCATCACGAAACGTACGCCGCCGCTGCCATCGTTTCGCGGGAAGGCCACACGTAGCACACGCTCTGCAGAGGAGCCTGGTACCCAGAGTGCAATGCCAATGTCACCATTCATCAAGCTCAGACTGTAATCATTGCGGGTGGCCAGTACCGGTCGCCCTTCGTACCAACCCTGATCCCCCGACAACAACTCACAGCGGCGCAGTTCGGCGGCCACTCGCTGGTTCAGCCCTTCAACCCCCCAAGGCCCGCGACGCAGCGCACAGAGCAGGCGGAACTCATCGAACGCGCCCAATACTTTGCCAGCCCAACCGGCCCAGAGGGCACTGTCCCAGGGAGTGTCTTTCGCAGGACGCTGGTCTCGTAGCTGCTCAAGGTAATGACGGTAACCCGGGGCATCGCCTTTGCCGTTGATAATCAACTCTGTGAGTGCGGTATCATGCTCGCCTCGCAACTTGAGGTTGAACAGCTGAGGCAATTGCTGATCAAGCAGGCTTCGTGCTTCGGCGGCGTTTTTCTCATTGACCAGCTTGGCCAGACGCCCAATGCCCTGCTGGGCGTCGAAGCGTCGGGAGTAGCGCAGCATGACGGTTTGCTGGGCCAGCGGATCGCCAGCACCGACTGCCGTTTGCAACCCCGGAGCGCTGACCAACTCGCCACTGTGGGCTTCCAGCCAGGCCACTGTTTGCTCGCTATAGCCGCCGGCTTCAGCGTTGCGACAAAGGTCGCCCAACACGGAGCCTGCATCCACCGATGCCAGCTGATCCTTGTCACCCAACAGAATCAAGCGCGCCTGCCGAGGCAAGGCATCGAGCAAGCAAGCCATCATTTCCAAGTCAATCATCGACGCTTCGTCGACCACCAATACATCCAGCTCCAGTGGCTTATCCCGGTGGTGAATGAAGTTGCGCGAATCCGGTCGACTGCCCAACAGACGGTGCAATGTGGAAACATCCGTCGGGATCGCCTCCTGCACCGGGGCGCTGACCGGCAGCTCACGGACGGCCTTGCCAATGGACTCGGACAAGCGTGCTGCTGCCTTGCCGGTGGGGGCGGCGAGGCGAATGCGTAGCGGTTTTCCTTCCTCCACGGCCGGTGTTTGCAGCAGCCCCAGCAAGCGCACGACCGAAGTGGTCTTGCCGGTGCCGGGGCCGCCGGTGATGACACTGAAATTGCCTCGTGCCGCCAGCGCACAAGCAATTTTTTGCCAGTCGCTGCGGCGTTCACCGTTAACTTCGAAGGTGTCAGGGAACAAGGCATCGAGCCGACTGGAAAGTTTTTCCGGTGTTACCGCGTCCACGCTCAAGCGGGCACTCAACGCCTGGGCAATGTTGCGCTCGTAGTTCCAGTAACGACGCAGGTACAGGCGCTGTCCGGTCAACACCAACGGCCGTTGCGGAAAACGCTGTGCCCCGTCCCGATCCTCCACCAGCGGGCTCAAGGCCAACGCCCGGCGCCATTGCGCGACATCCAGGCCCAGCAACCATTGCGACGGTAATTGGCCGCCCTCCTCCCCTTCAGGAGGTAACGACAACACAAAGTCAGGCGCTTGCAGGGTAGCGACCAGATCTAGGCAGGAATGCCCGCGACCCAGTTGATGACTGGTCATCGCGGCGGCCAACAACACACTGGCCTGGGCCTGAGGATCCTGTTCAAAGATGAAGGTGGCGAATGAGCGATCCAGTGCGCGCAACCAGCCTCGGCTCACCCAATTGTCGAGTTGATGCAGCAGCTCGCTGCTGTCGGCATCGCCAACGAACAACGGCGGGTGATCAACGTTGCGCTGGCTGTTGCTCAGTTGCTTAAGGGTCTGGCTCATGCGCTGAACTCCGCGTGTTGGCCCATGAAGAGTTGGTCCAGTTGTTCAATCAACTGCCGTGGCGGTCGTTCGAAATGCACACCATGGGTGGGCGCCTGGTGCCCACGGACGAACAGGTATACCGCCCCGCCCATGTGCTGTTCGTAGTCATACCCCGCAAGGCGCAGCTTGAGCTGACGATGCAACGCCAGCAGGTAGAGGCACAACTGCAGGTCGTAACGTTTGTTCAGCATGGTCTCGGCCATCGCCTCGGCGTCGTAGGCCTGATCGTTACCGCCCAGCCAGTTGGACTTGTAGTCCGCCACGTAGTAGCGACCTTGATGCTCAAAGGTCAGGTCGATGAAGCCTTTGAACATGCCGTTCAACTCGTTGGCGGCCAGTACTGGACGCGGTGCACCACCCAACGTGTATTGGCGCACCAGTGCATCAAGGCGCTGAACGTTCACTGACCGACTGGAAAACCAGAACTCCATCTCCACCTGATAGGTGCTCAGGTTCGAGAGTTTGCATTGGGTACCGTTGAACCGCAGCGGTGCATTCAGATAGCTGCCCAGCCAGGCGGACAGTGGCTCGATCCAGGTTTCCCAGTCGCGCAGGTTGCAGCGTCGGGCGACGGTGTTATGGAGGGTTATTGGATCTCCAGCGGTCTTGGCAAAACCTTCGCGACCGGCCCATTCGAACAGTCCATGGAGAAAGGTGCCAGGTCCTGCGCCCCGAGGGAAACCGTGAATCCCGGCCCCTGCCGGCAAGGCTTCAGCTTCGTCCTCTTCCTGCAAGTTGGCTTCCAGCGCGGTCGCCGGCTCCAGGCTGATACCCGGCTCCGCCCCCATCAGGACATATCCGTCGGCAATGGCCAAGGCCGAGTAACTGGCAATCCACCAATTTGCCGCGAGCTTGTGCAAGGGCCGCAAGGCTGGCCCCACCGGTGGTGTAGTGGGTGCCGTGTGGACATTTTCCGATGGTGCTGGCGCTGCGCACACCTCAATGTCCGGGCAGCCACTGGCCAGTGCCTCGACCACGCCGGGCAGACTCTCTGGGGCTATCGGCTTCTCCCCCGCCAGCATGTAACCCAGGCCTGCCTTATGCAGATCTGTCGATTTTCCTCCGGTCTTAAATCCCTTGGGCGCTACGCAGATCCAGGTGGCGTAACGGGCTCGGGTCAGGGCAACGTAAAGCAGGCGCATTTCTTCACCCATGCGCTCATCGTTGGCACACCCTTGTGCCGTCTCGGCCTGTTTACCTTTGGCCAGCTCGATGACCAGATCCATGTTGTCGTGAAACATCGGCGGTGTTGTGCTTTTGCCATCGATCTCCCTTGCGCTACAGGCGAACGGCAGCAGCACCAAGGGGTATTCCAGGCCTTTGGATTTGTGCACGGTGATGACCTTGATCAGGTCCGAATCGCTTTCCAAGCGCAGAATTTCTTCTTCGCTCTGGCCATCCACCTGCTCGGCCAGATGACGGATCAGCGCATGCTCGCCATCGAGTTCGGCGGCGCTGCGCTGCAACCACTCGGCCAGGTGCAACAGGTTGGTCAGGCGACGCTCCCCCTGGTCTTCCAGAAGCAAACGGGCCGGGACCTTGAACGTGGCAAGCAGTTTTCGCAGCATCGGCAGCACGCCCTGTTGCTGCCACAACACGCGAAAATCCCTGAACAGCAGAACCTGTTGTTCCCAGAACAGCTCATCCTGATTCAATTGCTCCAGGGTCTGCCATGTCAGCCCGACGCTGCGGGTCGCCATTGCCGCTCGCAGCAGCCGATCGCTGGTGGGTTGAGCGCAGGCACGCAAGATATACAAAAGGTCCTTGGCCTCTTCGCTTTCAAAGATCGAGTCTCTGTCGGAGAGATAGACGCTGGCCAGTTGCCGATGGGCCAGGGCTTTACGGATGGCTTCGGCCTCCTTGCGATTGCGCACCAGAATGGCGATATCGGCGGGCCGCAGAGCAACAAATTCACCGTTGCCCTTCAGTAAACCGGAACGCTGGGTTGCAGCGGGATCAAGCCAGGCCTGAATCGCCGACGCCGAAGCTTCAGCGGCTTTACGCAAGTAGGTGGCGTTATTGATCACACCCTCGGTTTTCAGCTGCCAGAACGTGAGGGCCTGTTGTTTCGTACCGATGACCTGCAGCACATCCTCGCGCCCATTGGCATGGACGCTGATGAACGGTACCGGGTTGTCCTGATCTTGCGTGGCAAACCGAAACGCGCCCCGAGGCTGGACTTCGGCGTAGCGGAAGCAATGGTTGGCCGCCTCGACCATCGCCTTGGTGGAACGATAGTTGGTCCCCAGTGTGTAGTGACGGCCAGCCGTGGCTTTTCGCGCCTGGAGGTAGGTGTAAATATCCGCACCACGAAAGGAATAGATCGCCTGTTTCGGGTCGCCAATCATGAACACGCCGCAGTCATCCAGGTTGTCGGGAATGCGGTAAATGGTTTCGAAGATCCTGTACTGAACCGGGTCGGTGTCCTGGAATTCATCGATCAGGGCGACCGGATACTGCTTGCGAATGGTCTCGGCCAGACGCGGGCCCGACGGGCCTTGCAAGGCCTGGTCAAGGCGATTGAGCAGGTCGTCGAAACCGATTTGCGCCCTGCGCACTTTCTCGGCATTGAACGAACATTGCACCTCACGCAGTGCATGCAGCAGCAGTTGCGCGCGCACCTCGGTTTTTGACTCCAGATGATCGACCCATGTATCGATGGCCTGAAAAGCGGGGTGCACGCTGACAACGCCGCCTTTGTTAACACTGAACCGGGTTTGCCCACACTTGTGAACATGAGCACAGGCTTCGTCTCCCAGGCTCCATTTCGCGATTTCACCAAGCATCTGCTCGAAGGTTTCGGGAGTCTTGGTTGGATAGGATTTTCCGCTCAACTTCGTTCGTACATCACGCAGCAGCGTATTTATCCCGGCGACATCTCGCGACCACTCAGCTCTGGCACGGTCCTCAAGCGCAACACATCGCTGCTCCCAATCGATAGGGGACTGCAGAAGCGCATCCAATCGTGCCGGAGCGCTGATCGATGCCCCTGCCTGCCGGAACTCCGAGTCTGCCCGCGATAGCAGAGGACTGAGCGCCTTCTGTAGATCAGTCGGGGTTTTGAAGCAATCGGCCACCACCTTGGAGAGCGCCGGTGACAAGGCATAGAAATGCCGACGCCAATAATCCCTGACCACCTCCGCCAGCAGCTCGCTCTGGTCGGCTTCCAGTGTTTGAGTAAACAGGCTGCCACTGTCGAAGGCGTGCTCACGCAACATCCGATAACACCAGCCATGAATGGTCGAGACCGCCGCCTCGTCCATCCACTCACCTGCCAGTTGCAACCGGCGCGCGCAATTGGGCCATTCCTGCGGCGGGTAATCGGCGCGCAGTTGCTCCAGTAAATTGTCGTGTTCGTGATCAGGCTCCAGGAAGCACAGCGCCGCTTCGGTCAAGCGCGCACGAATACGGTCGCGCAGTTCCTGGGTCGCGGCATCAGTAAAGGTTACGACCAGAATCTGCGGAGGTGTCAGCTGATCCTTGAAGGCGGCCTCGCCTCCATGACCCAGCACAAGGCGCACGTACAACAAGGCGATGGTGAAGGTTTTGCCGGTACCGGCACTCGCTTCGATCAGTCGGCTGCCATGCAAAGGAAAGTCGAGGGGGTTCAGATTCAGCGGATTCATTGGTCGCTCCCTGCGCGGCTCGAAGAAAGATGATTGAACAGGCCGCCATACAGGCGCTTGGCCCATGAGGTGAAATGACCGGAGGCGCACAGTTGGTCGAAATCCGCGTACGCACGGCGCAAGGCGAAGGAGCTGTCTGCCTCGCCAGAGCGCATGTACCCGCCCTCGAACGTCTCGCGGGCCTTTTCGGATGCCGAGTCGTTGTCTTCCCCACCCTCCTTCGCTTCTTCGAGCCAGGCGAATGCGCTTTTACAGGCGATTGGCAGCGGTTCACGCATGCCCGCCACCCAGGCCTCGAGCAGCGATTTCAACTGCGTCTGCGCCTCTTGCGGGGCCATTGGCCGGAACACCACGTCCCCATTCAAACTGACCAGAATCGAGGTGCAGCCCGGCTCACTCAGCTGCAACGCCAGATGGCGCACCCAGGGACGAACCAGGTTGTGCCAGCGCCAACTGTCGTCGTTGCACAGCTTCTTGCTGTCCAGCTGCAAGTAGGCACGCTCACCTTGGGCATTGCGGCGAATACCGCCCAGCCAGTCACTCAATCCCGGGGCCGATTCATGAGCGGCGATCGTTGCGGCGGTTTGGCCCTCCTCGACCTCCGGCCACGCCTTCAACTGCACGTGGTAACGCTCGAGCATATCCGGCAGCGGCTCGGCCAGGGCCGATGCGCTCAACGTGCCGAAGCCACCCAACGGCAACTTGCCTTCGCGCTGCAAACGCTGAAGCTGCAGATCAAGCTCAGCCCCGGCGCCTTCAGGCTGATAATCCTCTTCAACCCAACGCTTGAGCGCCTGGCTGAGCCGGTCCTGGTGCTGCCAGTTCTCAAGCCCGTCGAGCTGAAAGGTTTCGTCGTCGCGGCTGGTCAATTCGTCATTGTCGAAGTTGACCTTGAGCCGTTGCTGGAAGAACGCCCCGACGGGGTCGCGCACAAACCCGGCCAGTTGGCGCAGGGTTAAAGGCGTGTCTTGGGCGAGTGCTGGCAACAGGTTTTCCGATGGCTGCTGATCTGGCGAATCATGCACCTCACGCCATTCGTGAGAGTAAGTGAACAGCCCGTCCGGCCCCGGCTTGTCGGCAAAGTAGGCGGCGCTGAAAGGCTGTAGCGGGTGTTCCCGGGTCAAGGCATGCAGCAATTTGCCAGGCTGCGCCAAGCGCCAGCCGCTGGACAAGTGATCACGCAGTTGCCCGATCAGTACCGAAGGTACGCGCTCACTGTTGTCGCGGATGTTGCGGCCAACCCAACTGATATACAGCTGTTCCCGGGCCGACAACAAGGCCTCCAGTAACAGGTAGCGGTCATCCTCGCGGCGCGAGCGATCGCCGGGACGGTAATCGTTGCGCATCAGGTCGAAATCGACTGGCGACCGTTGGCGCGGATAATCGCCATCGTTCATGCCTAGCAGGCACACCACTTTGAAAGGGATCGCACGCATAGGCATCAACGTGCAGAAGTTCACCGCACCGGCGAGGAAACGTTGCGACAAGCCGCCATCCTCGATGCCGGATAGCCAGGTTTCATGCATCACGCTCAGCGGCAATGGCTCGTTGAATTGCGCGGACTCACAGGTGCGCAGCCAGTCATCGAGCAGTTTGAGCAACTGGTTGAGCAGTAATTCTTCGCCATCCCCCACCGGACGGAAGAACACCTTCAACAGCGATTGCAGGCGCTCGACCCAGAGCACCGGTGTCGCTGGCTGCTGCAGGTCTTCGCGGGCGACTTCCAGGTGATCGAGCAGGGTCAACAAAGGCCCTGCCAATGGCGCCTCCAGCCCGGACACTTCATCGTAAGGCTCGATGCCATTCAGCTCGGGCCCTTGACCGGCTGCGTAGCCCAACAGCATGCGGCGCATCCCGAAACGCCAGGTGTTTTGCTCAAGACCTGCGGGCATGTCCAGGCTCTCGCGCTGTTGCGCATTGAGTCCCCAGCGCACCCCGGCACCATCGATCCAGCGCTGCAGGATCGGCACATCCGCTTCCTTGATGCCGAAGCGCGCCCGCAGCGCCGGCACATCCAGCAGGTCGAGAATATCGCTGACGGCGAAGCGGCTATGGGGCAGTTTGAGCAAGTGTTCGAGGGCGATCAGCAATGGCTGGCGGCCACGCTGCCCCTGATCGGCCAGGGTAAAGGGCAGATAACGAGGGTCATGACGCGGCACCTGACCGAACACGGCCTCGATATGCGGTGCATACGTATTGATGTCCGGCACCATCACAATCACATCACGCGGGCTTAGCTCAGGATTGGCACTGAAGCGAGCAAGCAACTGATCGTGCAGCACTTCCACTTCACGTTGCGCACTGTGGACCACGTGAAAGCGTACCGAACGATCCTGTGCAACATCGACAGGGTCCCATACTTCGCGGGTTTCAGCCAAAGGACGCAATTCAAGAATGTCGCTTTGCAATTGACCTAGGAGGCTTGAAGGTGGCTCGTCATTGAACAGGTCGATACGTCCGCCGTTCAGGCCCTCGAACAGGTGTCGATAACTAGTCGGCTCGTCATAGTAGTCGAGCAAATTGATGTAGTCGCGACCTTGCTTACCCCAAGCGGCGAGCAATGGCTGGCCATGTTGGCTCGCCGCTATAGATGTGCTTCTGTTTGGCTGGCGGCGATAGGCATGGCCCAGCAAGTCTTTGTCAGCGACGATATCGCCCCAATGGTGGCGACAAGGGTTGTGCACACACAGCAATACCTGGCTGTAGCGCGAGAGTATGGCCAGAGCTTCGAGAACCTGTGCCGGCATAGACGAAATACCGAACACTACCACACGCCGAGGCAACCTAGCCGGGGCCTGCCCTGCTTCACGCAGGTGTGTGACAAAACGCTTGTGAACACCGGCGCGGCTCTGCTCAAGAGCGCCCTCACCAACATCCGCCAATACTTCCCGCCACAGCTCCGCTTGCCACAGGTTATCGGGATCCAGCGGTTTCACACCGCCTTTGATGTGCTTTAGCTGATCACGCCCGGCCGCCCAATCCTCCAGCCAATCGGCACGATAGACCTGATACTGATCAAACAGGTCCGCCAGCCGCTCGGAGAGTTGGTAGAGTTTGCGCTGATCGTCATCCTCCTGAAGGAATCGCCGCAAATTGCTGAAATTGGCTTTACTTAGTAATTGAGGCAGCAAGCGCATGAGTCGCCAACTCAGTGCCGCCTTGTCCAGCGGGGAGGACTCTGGAGTCGTCTCAGCCCCCAATACAGACCTGTAGGCTTGCCAAAGGAAACGCGCAGGAAGTTGCACATCCAACGCTGCGGCGATACCGCAGCCACCATTATTAGGATCATCAGCCAACGCCAGCTTCAACCATTGAGCAATACCGTTGCTGTGCACCAGCACGACTTCATTTTCCAACGGGGCCAACGGGTAGCGCTGCATCCAGCTTACCGCTAGCTCACGCAAATCGTCCAAGCGATTGCCGTGAATAATCATGAAGCCGGGCTTCAACGAGTCCGCATCCTGCATAAACGATTCCCTCAGGTCTGAACGCTCAGCTCTGCGATATAGAGCAGCAAAAGGCCATCACTTTAATCCGATATGGCTATGCGTCACCACCTCTACGAAGGTCTGCACCACCACCATCCATGGGAGCGGAAGATAGGCTGCTCAATGTTGCTAGAAAAAGCGTAACCGCTCCATGAACCCCACATTCAAAGCACCCGCGTGATCCCGGATGTTGTGCTCCCGATTTCTTTCTGGAGCCCGTTCGTCAAGATGCGCCCCGACGCAAAAGTCGAAAAAATCTATCTCTACACCAAGCCCGTCGACTTCCGAAAATCCATCGATGGCCTGGCTGCGCTCGTCGAGCGGGATATCAAAGTCGCCGTGTTCGACCCCGTGCTCTTCGTTTTCTCAACAAGCCGCGCAACCAAGTGAAGATCTTGTACTGGAAGCGCAATGGCTTCTGTCTTTTGCTCAAGCGTCTAGAGTCCGAGCGCTTCAAAACATCGCCCGATGTCACCGACGAGACGATTGTCCTCACTGTCCAGGAACCCAACTGGATACTCGACGGCTTTGATCGTAAGCGTCCGGCTAACACACCTTCCTGATCCCAGCGTTTAAGACTACGGGGTCTGTCTTTGCCGATGGCTACGCTGATTGAGCATCGGCTTTAGGTAGATCTACGGAAGCTCTGATTGCATCAATTACGTCTTGAGTGAGCGCCATAACTGTCGTTGTACTGACTTCAATCCGACTGATAATGTCTGCTCGCGGGCCCAGTTTCCAGGCAGCGCTTGCGTAAAAAATATCTTGAGATGCTAGGCGATGGCTCTCGCTTTCATAAGAGCGAATCAGGTGATAGCTGTCACAATCATGTAATGAGCCGCCATAAGAAACGACATCTATGCCAGCTTCTATGTGAAGCGGAACACTTACATTCTGCATTATTCGATGAAAATCCAATCCCGATCCTGGCTTTAAGGTGTACATCAGGATTTCAATAATTCGAGTCATTCCAAGTCTTCCATGTGGAGTTTCAACGTGAGCATCCATATATCCCAGCTTACGTTATTCGGCGGGAGTCCAGTTATGCGGCAGCAGCTCGGTAATCTCGCTCGCCCGCTGCGTCGGCAGGCGCGCTATAACATCCTTCAAGTAAGCATACGGATTATGCCCGTTGAGCCGTGCCGACTGGATCAAACTCATGATCGCAGCTGCGCGTTTACCGCTGCGTAACGAACCTGCAAACAGCCAGTTTGAGCGCCCAAGTGCCCACGGTCGGATTTGGTTCTCGCACCAATTATTGTCAATGGGCACAGCGCTGTCATCGAGATAGCGCGTCAGCGCTATCCAGCGTTTGAGGCTGTAATCCAGGGCCTTGGCGATGGCCGAGCCCTCGGGAACGAGCTGCCTTTGGGCCGTCATCCAGGTATGAAGTGCGTTGATGATTGGCGCTGCTTTTTCTCGTCGAATTCGCTGCCGGTCACCTGGCTCCAGTTCCCTAACTTCGCGTTCGACTTCGTACAACGCCGCGATGTAGTGCAGCGCTTTTTCGGCGATCAGGCTCTTGTTGGTCGCGTGCAAATCGAAGAACTTGCGGCGCGCATGAGCCATGCAGCCGATCTCCGTAACGCCCAGTTCGAAGCCTGCCTTGTAGCCAGCGAAGTCATCGCAGACCAGCTTGCCGTTCCAGTGGCCGAGGAAGTTTCGAGCATGTTCGCCAGCACGGCTCGGGCTGAAGTCGTAAACGACCGCAGCCAGATCCGAGAACTGGCTGGAGGCATAGGCCCAGACGTAAGCGCGATGAGTTTTCTTCGCGCCCGGCGTCAGCATTTGTACCGGAGTTTCGTCAGCGTGGACGACGCCGTGCGTCAGCACGGCTTCGCGCAGCGCATCAACCAGCGGCTGTAATTGCACGCCGCAGTTGCCCACCCACTGCGCCAAGGTCGAACGGGCGATGGGCAGCCCGGCGCGGCCGAAGATTTTCTCTTGGCGATAAAGCGGCAGATGGTCGGCGAACTTGGCCACCATGATGTGGGCCAGCAGGCCCGCTGTCGGGATGCCTTTGTCGATGACGTGCGCCGGTACCGACGCCTGTATCAGCGTTTCGCACTGTTCGCAGATCCACTTTCCACGGATGTGGCGCTCGACGGTGAACACGCCGGGCGTGTAGTCGAGCTTTTCGCTGGCATCTTCGCCGATGCGCTTGAGGGCGCAGCCGCACTGGCAGTGGCTGTTGTCCGGTTCGTGATGGATCAGTGTGCGAGGAAACTGCGGTGGCAGCGGTGCGCGCTTGGGTTGCTGGCGCACTTTGGCTTCGACAGGTACCGGTTGCAGCGCCTCAAGTTCGGCTTCGATAGCGGCGATATCCGTATCGATCAAGTCGTCGAGCAGGCTGGCTTGATCCGGGCTCAACTGCTCGCTGCGCTTGGCAAACTTGAAGCGTTTGAGCAGCGCGATCTCGTGGGCCAGTTTCTCGTTGACCGATTTGTGATGAGTGATTTGCTTGTCCATCGTCTCGACGCGCTGGATCAACTGCGCCGCCAAGGCACGCAGTTGTTCAGGGTTTAATTGATCGAGATTGGGATGCGAAGTCATGCCGCCGATTCTGCCAGAGAGGGCTGGTGGCGACGATAGACTGATGGGACAATTGCACTGGCAAGCGCGCCATGGCAGGCGAGTTAGAGCACCGTGATGGCTCCTCCGGAACCGACACGTTGCCAAGGCAAACCGAGAACCAAAACCTGAAGTTGCTCGGCATCCAACTCGACTTCAGAGCCGTGCCGCACGCCTGGCCAAAAGAAGCGTCCTTGATTCAAGCGCCGGGCGGCAAGCCAAATCCCCACACCGTCATGCACCAACACTTTCATACGATTGGCGCGGCGGTTGGCGAACAGATAAGCACAGTGCGGCTTCGCTGCACCGAACACCGCGACAACTCGCGCGAGCGCGGTTTCAGTACCGGCACGCATGTCCATGGGCTCGGTGGCGAGCCAGATGGTGTCGATGCGAATCATCGCAGCAGGTCTCGCAGGAAAGCGGAGCATGCCGCTGCATTTTCTGCCGGCCAACTCACCACGACTACGCCTTTTGAATGAGGCACTTCGATTCGAATCGTTGCCGGAAGAACTTGAGGTGCCGCTGTCGAAGGCAATGGCTTGACCGGAATAAAGGCAGTTTGCAGTGCCAGGTTTTTCTGCGCATGCACCCGAATCCATTTATGGACAAGGTTTGCATTGAGGTTGTGGGTCAAGGCGACATTGGCAATCGAGGTGTCAACCTGCGCACACTCGGCGATGACCTGGGCTTTAAAGGACTTGGAATATGAACGGCGTTCTTGTGGCATGGGCGTCCGCTTAAAAAGGCTAAAAATGGTGTGCACTTAAATTTAGGTGGACACCATCGCCTCAAGCGACGGTGTCAGGAAGGTGTGTTGCCCGGACGGTTACCTTTGATCTCTGGCGCAATCGACCTCATAAGGTTTTGACGCCGCGATTCGTGGCCTGATTCGGTGTGATCCGGGGCATGAATTCCGTGCCCGAAACCTCCCTGACGAGCTTCAATTGCTCAAGAAAATGCTTGGGAAGATGCAGTCGCGAGTCGGTTTTCTCGAGGCGCAGTCCGTCGGCTCCGAGATCCGTGGGGTTTATGGAGCGCTTACGAAAAAGCTGGCTGTTTGCACAGGACAACTTCTCAGGCACATACCTAGCCATTTGTGCTGATAAAGCAGCTAAAAAGTAGCAAAACACGTAAAAACCTGAGCTGTTTATAGACAGGTCACGGCCTGATGCTCAATGCGACCATTAACAGCGACATTCGCCCTATGAAATAGCTAAGTAAGCAGTTCCTCGATCGTTTTTTATATAGGAAACACCCACTAAATCCGCTCTGAACCTCATTCAAAAAAAATCAAACCTATATCACGTAAATGAACGCTCAACGAGAGCGCTCCCTTAACCCCTAACACGTGTGATAGTGAGGATTTTTGAATGTATACCCAATGTCCAAATTGTAAACCCAATCGCGTAACGACAATAAACGCTGGAAGAAAAACTGGTGGTGTTATTGGCTCTGTAGGCGGTGCAGCCAGTGGTGCTGCTGGCGCCTTATCTGGAGCAGAAGTAGGTGCTGCAATCGGGGTCCTCGGAGGACCTGTAGGGATTGCTGTCGGCAGCATCGCTGGAGCAATTCTCGGCGGATTATTTGGAGGCGCGGCAGGAGGTATTGCTGGAGCAGCGATCGGAGAACAAATTGATGAGAAGTTTTTAGATAACCACCAGCGCTTGCATTGCGGATACACATTCAGTGTTCGCAACTAGAAATAGACCAACTTCCGGATGAACCCGCACCTTCATTACTACAAATTTTTTATGCGTGCTGACTCACACCATGCACCTGCTATCAGGAGCTTATTAATGAAATACCATAAACTCAGAGCCGGAGAAAAAATCCGGCACTTACGTCATTGCAATACCATGACTACGAAGTCTTTGCTTTGCTACTGCTCGATACCCAGCACCGAGTAATTGCCTTTAGGGAGCTTTTTCGAGGCACGCTGGACAGCGCCAGCGTGTACCCAAGGGAGGTAGTCAAGACGGCCTTAGAGCGCAACGCAGCAGCCGTGCTATTGATCCACAACCATCCATCAAGAAATCCAGAACCAAGCCGGGCAGACCGCGAGCTGACCATCAAGTTAAAAGATGCCCTCAATATGGTGGGCACACGGACGCTTGATCATATCGTCGTGGCCTGTGAGGGCTGTGTATCACTGGCAGAGTTGGGTTACCTATAGCCTGCTTCTTCCGCCTGAAATGGTTACCCTCGGGTGAATCAGGGATAAACCACCAATGGGGACATCTCGCAAGTAGATCACTCAACCGTAAGTGGTTCACAAAAACACCTCAATCGAAATGCTTCGATTGAGGTGTTTGCATGAGTGTTTTCAGCAGATTTTTCTGAATGTTAGTCCTGATCAACGTGCGACATCATGCCATTGACATCAACCGCACGTATGTACTGTGCAGGGTTGTCGTCATTGGCGACTTCCTCAAAATGCCTTTCACCGCATTTTATTTTAGCACCCTCAACATGGCGCAGATCGCCCCACCATGTGCTGCCTTTGGTTTCTACCACGAAGTACAGTTTTTCCTGGCCTTCATCTTCGACGACCACCGCCCAGTCCGGGTTATAGGTGCCAAGTGGTGTTGGAATTTTGAACCAGGACGGCAGCTTCGCGTACACCTTTACGGCTTCATTTTTTTCCAAATCTTCGGCGAAGGTCTTCTCTACGCCTGCCGAGTCATAGACGACGTGTGTGTAGACTGACTTCTGCGCTTCCAAGGTATTCTTCAAATACCCTTTCAGCTCTTCCTGCTGGAAAAGCTCCTGCGCATAGAAGTGTTCATCGCCGATTTTGCTGTATTTGATACCATCGACCAGGGCCAATCGCTTGGTGCGGTTAATAGCCTCTGACGCGTAGTCGATGAACTGTTGCGGATTGCGGGCAAAATCTTGCAGACGATGGCTCTCTTTAAGGATTTTGACAATGCTGCCGCGGGTGAGCTGAGTCTTGTCCTGGAGGTCGGTGATAATGTCCGGAAGTTCGATGTCATTTTCATGAATAGTGGTGAAGCCGGATTTGAATGTCTCTTCTGATGTCACACCGCCCTTGCCAATCGCGATGTCAGCTTTCCGGAATTGCGCCCTAGTTTTGGTGATGGGCGGGCAGTCCAGAATAGCCCTTGCGCAATCGGTAATGAGCTTATCGTTGTTGAAGTCAACCCGGTATGTGGTCTTGTACTTGATGCGCTCCCAGAGCGCCTTGAATGCTTCGCTTTGAAGAACGGCCTCGCGGGTGCAAATAATTCTGCGGTCATCCGCATTTTTGATATCGAGCTTGCCTGCCAGTTTCTTAAGAATGCCCTGGATATCTTCTTCGGCTATCTCCGCCTTGCTGCCAAGATCAGCTTTGATATCGTCTGGTAGCTTAAAGCTGCCATCTTTCAGGGCCGTGCGAAGCGAGTCCTGAACCTTGCCTTTGGCATCAACAAAGCCCTCAGCTTTCAGGAATTTCCAAATCTTTTCAGATTGGCCCACGCCGAGTGGTGCCGCCTCGCCGTTATCGTCGATTATTAGCACCGTCGCAAACTGGTGAGACTCAACGATGCCGAAGCGGATGCCGGTATCTTCTTCAATTTCCTTCTGAAGATTTTCGGCAAACTCTTCATAGCTCTCAGTCGCAATGACTGTCAGCGTATTGATGTCAGACCCGCGCAAGCGCTGCCCGTCCTGGTTGACGCAAAGGCGCAAGCCTCGCCCGATTGTCTGACGGCGCTCTCGCTCCGAACCCATATCGCGCAATGCGCAAATCTGGAAGACGTTCGGGTTGTCCCAGCCTTCTTTCAGAGCAGAGTGAGAGAAGATGAATTTGAGCTTGGTATCGAAGCTCAACAGTTTCTCTTTCTCTTGCATAATCAGATTATAGGCACGCTCAGAGTTATCACGACCGGCCTGGTTATTTTCCGCAGTATTTACGAGCCTTTCCTTCTTATCGATGGAAAAATAACCGTTATGGACTTCGGAAGCATTTGTCTCTAGGTCAATTTCCTTGAAGAGGCTTTGGTAGTCGCTGGAGTTTGCGAGTTTGGTATATTCTTCTTCAAACATCGTGGCATATTTGCCTTTGACTGCTTGGCCATCTTCGTCGTACTGACGATAATGCTCAACGCTATCGATGAAGAACAGGCTTAAGACCTTGATAGGCTGCTTGTTGCCAGCAAAGGTCAGCTCCTTATCGAGATGCTCTTTGATTGTCCGGCGGATCATCAGACGCTTAATCTCATCAGGGCTAACGCCGCCTACGGCGTCACCAGGGCGCAGAGTCTCGTCGATTCCCGGTGCCTTGATCTGAATAGACTCGTTGTTCTTGCCGCAAGTGATCGTGCCAATCTGCATGTTTTCATAAATGGCACGATTAGCAATCTGCTCCAGATCGTCACCATCTTCAACTGTCAGTGTCTCGCGGCTGATTTTTTGCCCACGCTGCACATCGATTTCGATTTTTGCAGTGATCGAACCTTTACGGTTATGAGTGGATTCGAGCTTTATATAAGGCTTGTTGTTACCGCCCTCGATCTGGAGGGAGGCAACCTCAATCTGTTTGACCAGGCCCTGGTCATAAGCGTCAACCGCATCTAGACGATAAACCATGTGATGCTTATCGACATGCGTTGCCGAATAACGCAGTGTGCAAAGTGGGTTCATGGCGTCCAAAGCCTTTTTACCCTGCCCTTGCAGACCACCATCCACGCTTTGCGGTTCATCCACGATAATGATCGGGCTGGTGGCCTTTATCAGGTCTATGGGCTTTTCGCCGCCCGTATTTTCATGTTCTTTATAGAGATTATTGACTTCCTTTTTGTTGATAGCGCCAACAGTCGTCACCATGATCTGGATATTGGAACTGGTGGCGAAACTACGCACTTGCCCGGGCTTAGATGAGTCGTAGAGAAAATACTCGTAGCCTTTCGCTTTGGGATATAAATTCTCGAAATGGTCGCGCGTGATTTTAAGCGTTTTATTCGTGCCTTCTTTAATGGCAACAGAAGGCACGACAATTACAAACTTTGTAAAGCCGTAATTTTTATTCAGCTCAAATATCGTGCGCAGATAAACATAGGTTTTACCTGTGCCCGTTTCCATTTCTACCGTGAAGTCGCCACTGGCGAGGTTACCAGCAGGGCGTAAACCGTTAGCGAGCTGGATAGCATGTAAATTATCGAGAAGCTCTTCATCAACCAATTGCAGGCGATTACCAACACCAAGCTCATTTTCCGCCAGACCAAGTGAGGACTGTGGCCCAGATTCTGTACGATAGGTAACCGTGAATTCCGAGCGCGAGATTTCCTGCCCTTTAAAAAGGCTGACGACGGATTCTATTGCCGCCATCTGATAGTCAAGATTGTCTTCAAAATGCAGCTTCATCAGTGACACTCCTTACAAGCTGCGAACATGGGTAATGCCATTCTGTTCCAGAATGGCTGCCATGTTGGTCTTCGCTATGTCATCACTGAATGCACTGTCGCGGAAAAAGACATGCGTATCTGAGGACGGACTCAGCTCTCCGTACCATTTGAGAATTCCCTGGGCAATATTTTCAACATCGGCCTGGGTGATAGACTCATCAAGGCACGCGAACAATACACCGTAACCAATGCTGTAGACTTCTTTGCCGGATACATTCCTGCTTTCGATTGGCACAGCCAGATCGATGCCGCGCTTGATTAGAAGCTCATAAAGAACATCTTGCTCGGTACGCCCTTCAATCAAGTGCTCCTGATGAGAAAGTAGCGTCTGTTCGAGATCGGTACGATCCGGGTTCCATGCACGGATGTTGGAGCTTGAAAGTTTGAAAACTTTAAATCCTGCATTAGAGGGAGACTTATTAACCGAACAGCGCTTTAGCCTCTCTTTTGTGACATCCGAAATTTTTGACAGACCAAGCTTTCTGGCAGTAATACCATGAGGTTTGCTATCATCGATTTCTTCTGGTAACTGCACCAATATGAACCTAGACTGTTCGGTATCAAAAACAGCTGCGCCGGTAGTTCCAGAGCCCGCGAAAAAATCGAGAACAATATCTCCTGCGTTAACGCCAGATACTTTCATCATTCGCTTTATTAGCTCTGTAGGCTTTACCGTATCAAAAGGAACCTCACCTTCAAAGGTGGCTTTTAGCTCTTTTACGCCTGACCTGGTGGTTCCAGAGTCTTTTGCAAACCAAATTGTTTCTGGCGTACGCCCATCAAGGTCAGCGAGGTAGATTTTTCTGATAATTCTTGTTTCGTCTTCACTGAAGAATATCTCTCCCGTAGCAATTTTGCTACTAAGAGTCTCCTTACTCCATCGCCATCCGTTATCAGGAGGATTAATTATCTTTCCGGACGGAGTTGTAATTGGATACTTAAGATTTTTCCTATACAGAGCGTTTCTAACATCGCCCGTTCGCCAATCCCCCTTTGGATCATTATCTTGGTTTGAGTAAGCTTTATTGTCCTCGTCCGTTCTTTCAAGGGACATCAGCTCAAAGTCCTCCGACTTTCTATACATCAATATATGATTATGATGCACGGAAAATATTCCGGAGTAGCCTTTTGGCTGAACACTATGCTGCCAAATGATGTTGGTAATGAAATTCTCTTCGCCGAACACTTCATCGCAAAGCATTCTCAATCTCGGCGCTTCACTATCGTCAATGGATATAAATATTGCGCCATCGTTTTGCAGCAACGACTTTGATAGCTTTAATCTTGGATACATCATGTTGAGCCAATTGGTGTGAAATCGACCAGAGCCCTCAGTATTGCTGGACACTTTCAAGCCATCTCTGTCTTTCTGCCCAGTATACTGCAAATATGTATCTAGATTATCCTGAAAATTATCGGGATATATGAATTCATTTCCAGTGTTATATGGCGGATCAATAAATATCATTTTGACCTTGCCAGCATAGCTCTTTTGCAGGAGCTTCAACACCTCAAGATTATCGCCTTCAATAATTAGGTTTTTAGTCGTATCCCAATCGACACTTTCCTCCGGGCAAGGCAATAACGTGCCCGTCGATGGCGTTAGTGCAATCTGACGAGCCTTTTTCTTTCCGTGCCAACTAAGACCATACCTTTCTTCGCCTTCGTCAACAGCCCCGGCATCACCCAGAAGTTGTCGTAGCGTATCGAAATTCACCCCACCCTCTCCGAAGGCCTCAGGGAATATGCTTTTAAGCTGTTCAATATTTTCGTTGACGATGTTCGCGCTTTCACCGTCCTGTAGAGTAACCAAATCAATAGCGGGCTTGCTCATTAAATGCTCTCTCTAATTTTTTCAATTACGTCATTAATCTGTTTGATCTTGGTATTCAGCTCAACCTGTCGCCCCATCTGCCGTTCTTTCTTCAGCTTATTGGCGATCTCTGTCTTTTGCAGGGTGAGCCTTTCAAATTCGCGGAGCCGATCTAATCGGCCCTCGCGTGGTCTCGTACCTTCGCCTTCTGCTGCCCCACGCTCATAATGTCCGCTATGAGCAGCACAACTAATAGCTATGACACGCTCAGTAAGACTTTTATAGAAACTAAGGAAATTGGTGAAGGAAAAGCTGTTGATATTACAGTCTTCCAGAAAGGTTGCCTGCGTCGCTGTTGGCATGGCAAGGTCTATCCAATCCGTATAAAGGGGGTCTTCGACGACCCATTTTTCCTTGTCCGCCTGGTTGATGCGCTTGTCGGACAGGCTGAGGCAGATCTGGTTTTCATGGGTGAACAGCAGGATGAGCGGGTATGGGATCGACCGCTGCATGAAGGTCGCAATTCGCTTCAACCGTTTAGTCGATGTCAGATCCACCTGGAGAACTGCGATTTCAGAGAAGTCGCGCTCGCTATCAACATACGCAGCGACGTTGATCGTCGCGGCTTTTAGGGTGTAGAGCCAGCGGATCTTATCAACGTCGTCCTTCAGGGCCGTTTTATCGGCGATGTCCAGCACCCCGTTTTCAAGAAAGAGTTTCTTAAAAACGGGTTTGTTCAATTCACAGGATCTGGGAATTGAAAGATGGTCAATGAAGGCTTCCAGTGTACCTGGCGACATAGCGTTTCCTTTGCCTTACGGAGCGTCCGTGATGATGAGGTAGGTTACAACTGCAAAATCCTCAATGCCCTGGCTGCTGGTAGCGGTCAGTACCGTACCGCCTCTAGTAAAGAGGCTTTGTACGCCCTTCTCCTCGCTCTTGCCTGCAATGCTATCTACCGCGACTGCCAGCAGCTGCTGGTACTGTTCCATGTCGGAACCATTCCTTGTACGGTCGTTTACCTGCCCAGCAGCCTCCCCATCAATGGATGTTGCTGAGAGCCCCTGTTTCTTCAGAAGGTCGAGAACCTTCTTGTTTTGCGTGAAGTTGAGCTCGACAACGGCTTCATCCGAGACATAAACCAGGAAATATGGTGCCAAGGGGTAGTTTTCATCCACCTGGACGGCCCGATGACCATCCCTGATGCTCTTCAAGCAGAATATTACGCCGGGCTTGAGGCCATCCGCTTTGAGATTGGCATCTATGGTAACGGCGGCATAAAGGCCGTGAGGAGCCTGTGCCACCTTGTGCAAGCCCTTCTTCATGTAGCCTGAAAGATCCATGCGGAAGTCGTTCAGGGTTAAGTCCGTAATGGAGACGCCGCCCGCCATGTCTTCCAGATCGACCACGGCATCTTTGAGCTGCTGAAGCTGCGTGCGGCGATACTCCAGGTCGTTCATTTCCTGGGCGTTGGCGTCAATGACGTTTTCCTCTCCCGTAGCCGAGACGTCCAGAAGCATCATGCGGCCTGCCACCCTGGCTTCAAGATTGATGTACTCGTCTAGCTCCATATTTGGCCAGAAGTTTATGAGCTGAATTTTGGTGTTTTTCGAGCCCAGGCGGTCAACGCGGCCAAAACGCTGGATGATCCGTACAGGGTTCCAGTGAATATCGTAGTTGATGAGCGTGTCGCAGTCCTGAAGGTTTTGCCCCTCGCTGATGCAATCGGTGGCAATCAGTAGGTCAATCTCAGCCTTGGCATCGGGATCGATCTTTCCGCGCTCTTTCGATACAGGAGAGAAAGCCGTCAGGAGATTGTTCAGATCCGAGCCCGCTCCGGCCAGGGTCGTCTTGTTGGTGCCACCACCCGTGATGAGAGCGCTGTGGATTCCGAGCTCGTCCTGCGCCCAGCCGACAAGTTTGGCATAGAGATATTTCGCGGTATCGGCAAAGGCCGTGAAGACGATGACCTTCTTGTTTCCGGGGTTGAGAGGCTCCCGGACTTTTTTGGCAATGACCTCTTTAAGCTTTTCCAGCTTGGCATCGCGATGTTCGTCCACGGCTTGCGCGGATTCGACGATAGTGGTCAAGAAAATCCTGTCCGCCTCAAGCTCCTGCCTGAACCGGATGAGATCCATATCCTGGAGGAGGACGCGTGTTTTGTTGCCGATCATGAAGGGCTCAAGCTCAGGCGAATCCATTTCAAAATCGTGAATATCCTCGATATTCAAGGCTTCAATATCGCCGCTTTCATGGGCGTCAATCTTCCGTAACAACACTTCCACTTGTGCCAGAAGCTTTTGCGAGGTCAGCGTGAAAGAGTTGATTGAGCTTTCCATGCGCTTGAGCAGGTTTACCCGCATCAGGTGGATCAGGCTCTCCTCCCGGTCAACCTGTTTGAACATGCCCTTGCCGTCGCCAACAGCGTTGTCATAGCGACGGGCGTACTCATCCTTCTTATCGTTCCGGACGAATTTCATAGGCGAGTAGCCCGCCAGTGAAAGCCTGCGGATCGTCTTGTTTACTTCCTTCAGCGGCGGAAATTCGTGCGTTGAATCGAGATCGGCATAGATGTTCTGTGGTGGCAGTCGCACAGGGAACTCGCCGATATCTGCCGTGCCGTAGTATTTCTGAATATGCTTGCGGGAACGCGCAATGGTGACGATATCGAGCAGTTTGAAATAGTCGAAGCTCATCGTATCCAGCAAGGATGCCACACTGCGGTTTTCAGGCGGCTGCTTGACCCACTGGTTGAACTGCTTCTGCGCCAGGCGCAACGTGCTTTCCACATTCTTGATGCCGACATCGATAAAGGCATCGTCGCGCCCCTCGGTGATGAAGGCGACCTGATTTTTCAGGTCGTTCATGCGGTTGTTCACTGGCGTGGCGGAGAGCATCAGCACTCTGGTTTTCACGCCTGATTGGATGATGTCCTCCATCAGGCGGCTATAGCGGTTTTTGGTGCCTTTGGTGGGATTGTTGTTGCGGAAGTTATGCGACTCATCGATGACGATGAGGTCGTAATTTCCCCAGTTCAGGGTTTCGAGATTGATCTCGCCGGAACTGCCTTTCGTACGAGACAGGTCGGTATGGTTCAGGACGTCATAATTGAAGCGATCCTGCGCAAGAAGGTTGCGCTTGTCGTTGACGGTATAGATCGTCCAGTTATCCCGAAGCTTCTTCGGACACAGCACTAGCACACGGTCATTGCGCAGCTCGTAGTACTTGATAACGGCCAACGCTTCAAAGGTCTTACCCAGACCGACGCTGTCGGCGATGATGCAGCCGTTGTGCTTCTCCAGCTTGTCGATAGCACCCAGCACGCCGTCCTTTTGGAACTTGTAAAGCTTGTTCCAGACAAGGGTGTCCTTGAACCCAGTCTTTGTCTTAATAATGCTGTCTTCGTCGATATCATCGAGGAAGTCTTTAAAAATGTTGTAGAGCGTCAGGAAATAAATGAAGTCGCCCGGCTGGTCGGCGGCAATGAACTCCAGTTTCTCAAGGAGCTCGTCCTTGATGTCTCGGGCTTTAGGGGCATCTGCCCAGACAGAGTTAAACCAGGACAGTAGCTGCTTGGTCGTTTCTGGCTCGTTGATGCCGGTATTCATCAGCGGGGTATCGGACTGCACCTCTCCCAGCCCGGTGGGGGTGAAGGCAGAGCTGCCGTGAACGGCAAAACTGCCCTGGCTGCCGTCTTCAACAAGGAACATATTCTGGGCCGCGTTGGCTGACCGGACCTCGGCCTTGCTGGCGAGCCATTTGGCGCATTCCCTGGCGATGCGCTTCTGGTCGAGCTGGTTCACGAGACGCAGGTCGGCATCCAACCCGATGAGCGCCTGAAGAGATATGCTGTCCCAGCCAGACAGCAGCAATCTTGCGCCATCGATGCGGGAGAGCTCTTTCCTTAGGGCAGAAAAGCCGTAGATGGTGAACAGGCCTGAAAGCACGGATAGCTTCGACCCTGCGGCGAGGTTTTCACGCAGCGAGTTTCCTACATGGCCGTTATTTCTGTTGTCCAGTAACAAAGCTTGTCCACTCCAATTCAAATGCGACTTTTGGTCGTTTGCAGATCAATCCAGTCTTCGATGGAAACCTTTCGGAACCGCCAACTGCCCCCTACCTTGAAGCCCGGAATTTTTCCTTCAGCAGCAAGGCGGTAGGCCGTCTTTTCCGCCAGTTTGAGGTACTCGGCCACTTCCTTAAGAGTCATTATCTCTTCAGGCATATCATGCACCCCTGTCTTGATATTTGAGAGAATAGAGGAAAATCGGGGAATGACCAATGATGAATGTAAGCATTTTCGCCTCTTGGTTGGGCTCTCTGACGTGATGGCCATGGGAGGCATTTGAACTAACAGTCGAGTTTTCCAGCCTCCGCAAGTGCAACGACTGGCGCGAAAAGAACCTAGAGACACCATTCCTTTATGTGATCAAAACACCTAACTGCGTTTGTGAGAGCTGAATCGAGCTATCCAAACGCTACTTCACAATAAAATACCGCGTGTATCCGAATCTATTTGAGCGCCCTGAGTGGGATGTCATTACTGACGCAGAAACCCAGATGCGCGTCGAACAACGCACTGTCCATGAGGCTCATGAAGGCACAGGAGTGAATTTCTCTGTACAAGTCGGCGGCGGTAAATTCGCACCCAACATCCAGCTTACCTTCTAGCCCTTAACCTGCTGCCCGAGTACCACTTCGCGCAACGCATCGACCATCGGCTGCAACTGAACCCCAGCCGCCTACATATCAACGCCCCTTAGCACCGACTCCCTCCACATCCATGCTGACCATCACCAAAGACCTTCGTAGCGGACTTACACAGATAGCTAGAGCGGCGAAAGAACTCATCATGACCGAGATAGTCATGCCGAGCTAAGTGATGAGTAGCGTCCTTAGTAACATGTACGGCACCCAGCACATCATCCACCGGTAGACGAAGCGCGCTAGCCCAAGCCAATGTGAGACGGTTGTACATGTTCTTGCTCGTAGACTTGATATAGCCAAGCGAGCAGTAGGCGTCACGATTGAGAAACCCGATACAGTGGTAATGAGGCCGGCCGCCCTTCCCTACCTCTCTCACCCAAAATAGCCTCGCGCACGTGTCATGGGATGATCTACTGCGCATCCGTGCCCGCTCACGATCATGACTGATCTGCGCGTCCAGTGACGCCTTGAAGCGCTGTATCACCTGGTTAGTCATCGCATCATCAGGCAGCGGCTTCCCACAGGGCAGCCTCAAGTCAAATCTGAAGGCAAATACACGGGCGTAGTCAGACAGAGCGTATTGCAGAGTCTGGTACAGCTTTTCCAAGTACTGCTCAATGAAGGGGCCCTTGTCCAACATGAGCGGGTAACCATCGTAGGTACTTTCATGCCAGTAGCGCAGATTCGTATTACCAGGGATGCGTTTGGGTTTGAATGAAGGGGTCATGACGGTATGTCCTGTTTGTTAGGTCATACCTCAAGCCGATTGTGTTGTTTTTAACTGGAGGGATTCAGATTCCAGGGTCCCCTCTCAGCCGGCTGGTATCTCTAGATGCTGATTACCCTGTTGGGTATATAGGTTCCGAGTCACTGGATTAAAAAGGTTATAAGCGCTGTAGGAGTAGAGTTGTAGGAGCTATAAACATAATGGTTATAGGAGCTATAGCGTAGTACTGTTTTCCGAGGACTAGCCACCGGGCACGCACAGGTCTGACGGAATGAATTCGTCCACAAACACAGCATTCGCAGGCGTCTTCAAGGGGCGGTTTACTCTGGGGAAATATCAACTAGGCACCAACCAGACCAGCGCTGGACCTCAATTCAATTCAATTCAATGCAATGCAATGCAGGGCACGCAAGCATCGTTGACAGTCCCTTGGGGGGAGCTCCCAACTGCTAATCGGCATAAGTGCCATGACTGGCAGCTAGCCAGTCATGGCACTTATGCCCGGTAGTCAGCTCTCGCCAGACTGCAACTCATTCGGCCAGGTCGCGCTCCTCGATCCGAGCCAGAATCCAATCGTGTACCTCCTTCTCCACCCAACCAACGCTGCGCTCTCCCAGTGGTACCGGTTTCGGGAAGGTACATTCCGCGATGTATTTGTAGATGGTCGACCGTGCCAGGCCGGTGGAGTCGGTGACTTGCTTCAGTCGGATGATTCGCATGAGCGGGCTCCTCTGTATGGCTCAGAGGAATGGCTGGGTTAGTAAAAAATGACTCACACCGGGCTCCTGCACCTACTTCGCTGAGGCAGCTTCCCGCACCTAAAACGCATAACCTGCGTGACTCAAAGACAACGCGAGCTCAGGGTCGCGTCGTCGTTTATTCAATAATAGAGAGTGGAATTATTAATTTCGTCTGCTATTGTCGCTATAAATAGCGGATATAGCAGATAAAAGTGAATTCGATTGATGTTGAAATTCCCACCATGATTGAAACCTATTCAGATGCCTCGCAGGACATTTGGCCGAGTTTCCGTGAAAACAGCTTGTTGGACGGGGCGGTGAGAGAGGCTGCCCGAGAACTGCAGGTTCACCGAGAGATGGCGATAATGTGCGCCTTCGGCGCTATGGCAACAGCCTGTCAGGGGCACGTGGATGTCGAAATGCCCACCGGGCATAAAGTGCCGACCTCACTCATGCTGTTGACCATTGCTGATTCCGGTGAGCGGAAGACCACGACGCAGAATTACTTCTTCAAGGCCATCAACGCGCGAAATGATTCGGCGTATAAGGCCAACAATGAAGCCCTGGCGGAGCACAAGGTCAAACACCATCTCTGGGGCACGCATAAACGCCATTTAGAGCGCACCTACAGCAAGTGCGCCTCTCAACAAGACGAACCCGCAACGCTCGCCGCTCGGGATGCTGTCGCCGAACACGTCAGGACTGAACCGCAACCTGAGCGCTCGGGCAAATTTCTCTACGAAGACACGACCCCACAAGCGCTAGTGCAAATGCTCTATGAAAACTCGCCGAACGGTTGCCTGCTGACCAGCGAAGCCAGCAGTATTTTTAGTGGCAAAGCCCTGGGCGAACTAGACAAACTCAACACCCTCTGGGATGGCAACAGCGTGATCGTTGATCGCGTCTCAAGAGCAGGATTTATTCTCCAAAATGCCCGACTCACACTGGCGCTCATGGCGCAGCCGAGCGTGATAGCACGTTTCATGGGCAAACGCGGTGAGGAAGCCCGTGGCACGGGATTCCTCGCTCGCTTCTTGGTCGTCAAACCGCGTCAAATGGCGGGTCAACGCAGTCCGGTCAAACTATCTGCACTGCCGCGCCAACAGGCATTCAATACCCGCATCCACGAACGACTGACCACCCCCGTTAAGACTGACCGCCAGGTATTGCGCTTTTCGGAGTCAGCAGCAGAATTCTGGCTTCAGTGCAGTCGAGGCCTCGAACAGCAGATGCAAGAGAACGGCCTCTACTATTACCTCAAGGATCACGCCTCCAAGTTGCTCGAAAACACCAGCCGCCTGGCGGCCATCCTACATACGTTCGAGCGCGAGCTGGACAACGACATCGAGATTGAAGAATCCACCCTGCAGTTTTGTTGGAAGTTCGCACAGATTTGCTCAAAACACTTCATCGACCATCTGGCTAATGAGCCGCAACTTGTTACAGATGCCAATAATTTAGTGCACTACTTGTTGCAAACGGCTTACAAAGAGTCCCGTACAGAAAAAGAGCCGAGAACTGCACGCAAACATGAAATCAACCCAATCAGCGGTTCCGCTAATATGCCTCGACCTAACGATTTGAAGCCGGGGGCAAAAACTCAATTCACATTGACACAGGTAAAACAGTACGGCCCCAGCACTCTGAGAGGCCGCGCCAGTGCCGAGCGACTCGAGGCGACGATTAAGTTGTTAATCCAGCTCGGGCATGTCGACAAGGTAGGAAGCTACTATCGTTTTCAGGAAACCATTTTGCTCAAACGAAAACCTGAAGTTAAGAACGGCGAAATTATCACCATCAAAGAGTTACCGCTGTTCAGTGAGCAAGAGTATTGGGAACCTGAGCGGCGCCGCGGGTTGGTAAATACATCAGGCTACTTCATAAAAATCCGAATGTAGCTGCCAAGCGGGAAAAGCGCAAAGGCAATTAACATCAACCACTCACAGCATCGATGAAATTTTTACACATATACGATACGTTATAACATATTGTATCGGAATTATCACGATAGCGTGATTGATTTAGTCCGCTTATAACCAGACAGATCTAACCAAACTAGGCCGAGGCAAATTAAGTAACTGAGGAAAATCACAAAATCGACGGCACGCCCAAGATAGGACTCTCGAATATTATTGGACTGGTGAGCCATATGAGTGACGCATGGAGAGGCCTGGTGAGGGCTCATCGACGATGCGCGCCAGCCACCCTTGAATCGCGACGAGATAGACGCACGTCGAAAGGCCGAAGACGGATGAAGACGCTAAGGATGCAACTCAACCTCATTGCGTTTAAATATGACTGCTAGAGAAAGGTGAATCTGGCTTGAAGCTACAACACGTGCGGAAAGGACTCCCTGCAACTTGAATCGATGCAAATGCCGCACGTCGCATGATGCGATAGACTCGCAGCGGAACTATCGACAGGCTTCCGAGGAAAGAAATGCCTCGAAATCCAGATGGGGGAACAGATGGGGGAACAAAATAACCAGATACAAAAAAGCCCCGTAAAAACGGGGCTTTTCAGTAAAATATGGCGGTGAAGGAGAGATTCGAACTCTCGATACAATTTCTTGTATACACACTTTCCAGGCGTGCTCCTTAAGCCACTCGGACACTTCACCGTATCTCTTCAAACATGTTCTGTCTGTCGAGGCGCGCTAATGTAGTCGAAAGCTTTCGATATGACAAATGTTTTTTTCAGAATTTTCATGCGCTTACGGGTTTTGCTGGTTTTTTGGCATGAGCGGACCCGGCGATTCTGCCATTTTCAAGCCTTGGCACCGCAGCGCCAGCACGCTGAAGCTCAGGCACGCTGGCGTCTATATAGAAGGTGCCGGGCTTTTGGCTGACTGGTCAGTCAGTCACGGCGCTTTACCTGTGCCGTGGGGCTGGGTAACGTCTGACTCACTTAAATACAAGGAATTGCGCCATGAGTGACTTGATTGCTTATCACCTGGAAGACGGTATCGCGACGCTGACGCTGAGCAATGGCAAGGTGAATGCTATTTCCCCGCAGGTGATCACTGCCTTTAACGCGGCGCTGGACCAGGCTGAGCTGGATCGTGCAGTGGTGATTATCACTGGCCAGCCGGGGATTCTGTCGGGCGGTTATGACTTGAAGGTGATGACGTCCGGTCCTGAGCAGGCGATTGAGTTGGTCAGGCAGGGCTCGACGTTGGCGCGTCGCTTGTTGGCGCACCCGTTCCCGGTGGTGGTTGCGTGCCCGGGGCATGCGGTGGCTAAAGGCGCATTCTTGCTGCTGTCGGTGGATTACCGGGTTGGCGTAGAAGGCCCGTTCAGTATTGGCCTGAACGAGGTGCAAATCGGCATGACCATGCACCACGCCGGTATCGAGCTGGCCCGCGACCGCTTGCGCAAGTCGGCTTTCCATCGCTCGGTGATCAACGGAGAGATGTTTAACCCGATTTCCGCAGTCGATGCAGGCTTCCTGGACCAGGTGGTCAAGCCTGAAGAGCTGCACGCCACGGCGCTCGAAGTGGCTCGCCAGTTGAAGAAGATCAATATGAAGGCGCACAAGAACACCAAACTTAAAGTGCGCAAAGAACTCCTGGAAACCCTCGACAAGGCAATCGAGCTGGATCAACACCACGCGCTCTGACCTTATCGCTTGATCGGCATCCCGATTGCACTGAGCAGTCGGGATGCCTCCCTCCCCCGCGTCTCATCTTTGTATCGTCAGCACCTCTGGCTGGCACTTATCAGCCTTTGTTGAAACATATGCTTAAACATCAGCAATCTCCTGCGTGTATCGGGGTAATTGCCGTTTACAGTGCACGTCCGTACACTGCGCCACCTTTTGTTTTGATGAGCCTGTAAATGCTACTTTCGTTTCGCATGGTGTTGATGAGTGTGCATTTTGTGGTTGCGGGTGTTCTCGGCGTGCTGCTGGGCATGTGCCGCCCTTTCAATCCTGATAACAGTCGGCTGTGCGCGCGGCTGTATGCGTGGCCTTCAAAATGGATTTTGGGCTACAAGCTCAAGACTGAAGTCGGCCCGTTGATGGACAAGCCACAAAGCTGCGTGGTCATCGCCAATCATCAATCCAACTACGATCTGTTTGTGTTCGGCAACGTCGTGCCGCGCCGTACGGTGTGTATTGGTAAAAAGAGCCTGAAATGGGTTCCGCTATTCGGCCAGTTGTTCTGGTTGGCGGGTAATGTGCTGATCGACCGGGGCAACGCGCAAAAAGCACGCAAATCAATGCTGACCACGACACGCACCTTGCAGGAAAAAGACACGTCGATCTGGGTCTTCCCGGAAGGCACGCGCAACCTGGGCAAGTCGTTGCTGCCGTTCAAAAAGGGCGCGTTCCTGATGGCGATTACTGCCGGAGTACCGATTGTGCCGGTGTGCGTCAGTACGTACAGCCAGCACCTCAAGCTCAACCGCTGGCACAGTGCCGATATTCTGATCCGTTCTTTGCCTGCCATTCCTACGGCGGGCTTGACCCAAGATGACCTGCCACGGCTGATGGAGCAGTGCCGCGAGCAGATGCTCGCCTGCATCGAGGCCATGGACCGCGAGCTGCTGGCCCAGCATAAGCTGCCTCAGCCTGCACTCCCCGCCCGCAAAACAACGGCGTCTAACCCGAACGTCTGAACGTTTGTCACGTCAAAGTGGTTGATTGCACGCTAAGCTGCACCTTCGTGCCATAACCCTTTGATGAAGAAGCGATTAGAACTATGGGGAGAGTTGTTGCTGCTGCGGTGTACAGCGAAGGCAAAAAGGTCACCGATATTACGCTGGATGAAGGTAGCGACTGGGCTGCAAAGCCCGGCCACTTCGTCTGGATCGGCCTGGAGCAGCCCAACGCACAAGAGCTGAGCAATTTGCAGCGTCAGTTCAATCTGCATGAACTGGCCATCGAAGACGCCTTGGAGCAACACAGCCGGCCAAAGCTCGAAACCTTTGGCGACGCACTGTTTATCGTCACGTACTCGCCGATTCGCCATGAAGGCAAATTAGAGTTCGTTGAAACGCATATCTTTGCCGGCAATGGCTACATCATTACCAGCCGCAATGGCCATTCCGCCTCATACCGCTCTGTGCGCCAACGCTGCGAGGCCCGCCCGCTGCTGCTGGAGCACGGCGAAGATTTTGTGCTGTATGCCTTGCTGGACTTTGTGACCGAGAGCTATCAGCCCGTCAGTGAAGCCATTCACGCCGAGATCGAGCAGCTCGAACGCACGATCATGGGCAATACACTAAATGAAGCCGATATCGTCAAACTTCATGATTTGCGCCGTGATGTGCTGCGATTGCGGCGCTATGTGGCGCCCATGGTTGAAGTCAGCGAAGAGCTTCAGCGCCTCGACTTCCCGTTTATCGACAAGAACATGCGCCCGTATTTTCGCGATGTGCAAATTCACGTCACCCGGCAAATGGAAGACCTCACCACCCTGCGCGACATCGCCAGCCAAACCATTGAAATTGTGGTGCTGCTGGAATCGTCACGGCAAAGCATCGTGCAGCGCAAATTCGCCGCCTGGGCAGCCATCTTGGCGTTCCCTACGGCGGTGGCGGGCATTTACGGGATGAACTTTCAGAACATGCCGGAGCTGACCTGGCATTACGGCTATTTCGGCGTGCTGGGGTTTATTGCGGTGGGCGTGACGGGTCTGTGGACGAGCTTCAAGCGTTCGGGTTGGTTGTAGAGATCGAACTGTAGGAGCGAGCTTGCCTCGCGAGCTTTTAGAAGATCAAAAGATCGCGAGGCGAGCTCGCTCCTACAGTGCGGTGTTAGAGCGCTTTAGCTTCAGGTTTGTTCGCCACAAAACGCATCATCCACTCGGCAACGGTCTTGCCATGGTGATCGTGTTCGAGGCTGGCGATGCCTTTGTTGTAAACCTGTTCGCCCAAATGCTCCTGGCGCAGGTCGAGCAAGGCCCGGGAATAGTCGTGAATGAACTCAGGGTGGCCCTGGAAGCACAGCACTTGGTCATTGATGTGGTAAGCCGCAAACGGGCAGAACTCGCTGGAGGCCACCACTGTGGCGTTTTCCGGCAAGGCGGTGACTTGATCCTGATGGCTGATCAACAGTGTCAGGTCTTCAACCACAGGGCTCATCCACGGTGCCTTGGCTGCCAATGTGTATTGATGGGTGCCCACGCCCCAGCCTTTGGTCGCCCGCTCACTCTTGCCACCCAGCAGTAGAGCCAGCAATTGGTGGCCAAAGCAGACACCCAACAGCTTGTCACCCCGCTCATAGCGCGTCAGCAGGTACTCTTTAAGGGTTTGAATCCAGGGATCAGTGCCAAAGGAATCGGCCTTGCTGCCGGTCACCAGGTAGGCGTCGAACACTTCATCATCCGACGGGTATTCGCCATTCACCACGTTGTAGATGGTGAACTCTGCAGGAATGGGCTGCTGGGAGAACAGGCGCTTGAACATCTGCCCGTAGCCTTGATAGTGATCAATAAATTCAGGACGCAGGATGTCCGTTTCCAAAATGCAGATGCGTAGCGACATAAAAATACCTGGCACGATAAAGGCGAAAATAATGACGACAACTCGCTAGAGCCTGCCCTGAAACAGCAATTGATGGCAAGTACTGCGCGTACTGAAACCTTGGACAATCACCCACCGCTCGTAATGAGCAGGCAAAATAAGCTCCCGGACGAACGGTAGGTGACTAATGATTTTAAACATCAGGGGGTCGATTGCGTCTAGCAACGGCCTCGCAGGGCATACACAAATTGTCTAATAGCGTTTTAAAAACTTATTGCGCTTGAATGATTTGAAAAGGTTCTAAGCCGCGTGTTATGCGGCCTCTAAGGTTAAGCCTGTCAACGGGCAAGACGCTTTCCAAGGATATGAGCCCTTACCGTGGAGCAATGCAATTCAGGAATAACAAAAAAAAGGCAGGTCGCCATGTTCAAACACACGAAAATACGTCAAGCCGGGCTTATCCTCTTCGCTACAACTTTGCTGTTGATTTTGCCGAACCTGACCAAGGTCATCGGCTAAGGTGTCGCTTTTGTGTGCGAGTCCTCGGCACTTAAACGATCTCAATCCACAGAAACCAAAACGGCTAGCCCCAAGGCTAGCCGTTTTTACATCCGCAACTGACGTCAGTTCAGCAGGCCACGCACCTCCTGCTTGACGCCCCAGCCTTCAACAATGCCACCCAGCGGTGCTACAACCGCTTCGAAGTTCTGCTCAAAATCTCCGATACCGCCATAAGTCGCGTGCATAACCTTGCTTAACTCAAGGTGCCAGGCGCCATCCTCACCCACATTGATCTGGGCATTAAAGGACTCACCACAAAATTTGCCTGCTGCTCTGCGCGCCCGCTCCTCATCCGGGAAGATTGCGTAAAACTCAATGGGATGGATACGTGCAAAATCAAAACCGCCTTCTTTCATGCGGCGCAGCACAAAGCTGCTGAGGTCTTCTTGATGGGCTGTGCTCATGAAACGTCCTCCTCGCAATGGATAGACATTCAGCGCTCTCGTCACACCAGCAGATGTGCCGGAGCAGAGAGAATAAGCATGTAGCGAACAAGATCAGAGCCAGTCGAATACTTCGCTGGTCTGGGTGCAGAGTAGACCTGACGGATAATCTCTGCCAAGGGGGAAATTTAAATTTTGTGCATTTAAATGAATGAGCTTCGCACTCAAAAACACAGGGCCCGGCACCTGGACAGATGCGCTGTCCAGGACCAGCCCTATGGCCGCAAGGGCCGGGTGTTACTTCTCAGCGCGCTCTTTGAGCCCCTGAAGGGTTTTGAACGGTGCATCCACCACGAACTTGTTGGCAATGAGGGCCGGGACGCTGCCGCCAGGCTCAGTGTGCACCTGGTAGGTGACTTCAGTCAGGTTGTCGCCTTTAGGGACCAGCTTCCAGAAACCGTCCACCTGAGCCACCCGCACGAAGCCTTTTTCTTCAGGCTGATAGGTCGGTACGCCTTTGAGGGTACGGGTCAGCGTGCCATCCGGGGCAACCGATGAGGTGACCTCCAGAATCGAGTCACGCGGGGTTACCGGCCACGGCGTATTGAATTGGGTGTAAGTCCAGCTCTTGTCACCTTCGTGCTTGAGCAGCTTCTGGGTTTTGCATTCGTGAATCCAGGCACACGCCCCCGCCACGTCTTCTTGCAGGCCCTGGATTTTGGCCAGCGGCGCTTTGATCAGGGCTACACCCTGGTAGGCCTTGTAAGCGGAGCCCGGCACTTCACTCAATGAGACTTTGATGCCGTCTTCGTTTTTCGCCACTTTCCAGTCTTCTGCCTGGGCCGCGCCCACCAGCAGAACACTCAAACCACACGCCATTGCCACTCGATGTAACGAACCCATTGTCTTATTCCTTATTGTTAAAGGTCTGTTCACTGAACACGAATGCACTAAGCCGCCGTCACCTGTTCCCACCAACCGATCAGGTTAATGGCCTCTTGCTGACTGCTGCCGCATACCTCGATGTCAGCCTTGAACGCGCCGCACACGGCGGGACGCTCTGGTTGGCCGAACAAACCACACAAGTAATCGACAGACAGATGCAGGCAGCGTTCCCCCGCGGGTTTGCCATCAGGCATGCCAGGGATCGGTGTACTGATGGAGGGTGCTATACAACAAGCGCCACAGCCTTCACGGCAATTCATGACGTTAGCTCCTCGTTAGGGGCAAAGTGCATTGATGACAAGGGATAGTACTCGCTGGAACGGGCGTTTGAAATTGACCGTTCAGCAGAATATCAGTGACTGATTAGTCAGTTTAGAAGTCCGTTTTCGACGATGGGGCACTTATTGTTTGAATTCAAAATCGAGCGCGGCACCATCGATTTCATTCTGTCGCGCCTCGTTACGTAACTGCAGGCCCATTTCATTGCTGAGCAGGCGCCCGTTCAATTGGAAAGGGCTCTCCTCGGCCTGCTTTTCAACAAACATATTGGGCAGCAACGGTTTGTGCGCAGGCATGGGGACGGCGCCTAAAGGGCGCAATTGCCGAACCATCTCGGGCGGCAAGCTCAAATCAACTTTGCTGGTCGGCACGCGCTTTTTGGTGGCCTTCGCAGGGGATTTGGATTTCGCGGGCGGGGTTTTCTTGGCCGGTGCCTTTTGCGCTTTGGCCGCAGGCTTGGCCGGGGTATGAGCAGCTTTAGGCTGGGCAGTGACTGTTTCGGGTGCCGACGGGTTCGCTGGCGCAGCCATCGCGCCAAACGCAGTCAACACACCTGCCAACACGAGTCCTACACAATATGTCGCTCTCATAACTCCCACGGTTTTCTTCGTTCAGGCACGCATGCTCGCGCTTTAAGCTGGCCGAGACAAGCCGAATGTAACCAAATGGCCATACCGCGCAGCGTTTACCCTCTTAATAGAGGCCTGCGGTCTCCTGGCACAATTGGTTAGCAAGCATGCCCAACGTCATCAGTGCCCGCTCGGCTTCTTTGTTCCAAGGTGTGCCACAGTTGAGTCGAATGCAGTGATTAAACTGCTCGGTGTTACTGAAAATCAGCCCCGGCGCGATACTGATACCCTGCTGCAAGGCACGCACGTGCAGCTCTTGGGTGTTCACCCGGCCCGGCAAACTGACCCACAAAATAAACCCGCCACTGGGGCGCGACATCTGCGTGCCTTCCGGAAAGTACTGCTGAACGGCCAGCTGGAATGCGCTGAGGTTTTTCCGGTATTCCTGCCGGATGTAGCGTAAATGGCGGTCGTAACCGCCGTTTTCAAGGTAAGCCGCCACTCCCATTTGCGTCACGCTGCACGCCGAATGGGTGGTGAAGGTTTGCAGACGCTGGATTTCCTGCTGATATTTCCCCGCAATCATCCAGCCGATTCGTACGCCCGGTGACAAGGTTTTAGAGAAACTCGAGCAATAGATCACGCGATCGAGGCGATCGTAGGCTTTCAAGGCTTTGGTACGTCCCACCTCAAACATCAGCTCGCCATAGATGTCGTCTTCAACGATTTGGATATCGAAATCTGACGCCAGGCGCAGCAGGTGCTTTTGCCGCTCTTCAGGCATGGTGCCACCCAGCGGGTTGCTCAAGCGCGTGGTGAGTACCAGCGCTTTGATCGACCACTGATTAGCCGCCAATTGCAGGGCTTCAAGGCTCATGCCGGTGGCAGGGTCGCTGGGGATCTCGATGACTTTCAAGCCCAGCAAATCGGCCAGTTGCAACAAGCCGTAATAGGTTGGCGATTCGGCCGCGATCAGGTCACCCGGACGGGTCAGCGCCCGCAATGACATTTGTAGGGCATCCACGCAACCGTGGGTGATGATCACCTCAGAAGGGTCGACCACCACGCCAGCATCCCGCATGCGGATCGCCACTTGACGGCGCAACGGCTCAAAGCCGGGGCTGAACATGTAGCTGAAAGCACGCGGGCTATGAAATCGGGTGACCTTGGCCAACTGCTGGTGCAGCGCGCGCACGGGCAAGTAATCGACGCTCGGCACCGCAGCACCCAACGGAAACACGCCCTCACGCCGCGACTCGACCAACACCTGCTGGATGATGCTGCTGCGTGTCACCAGACCTGGGCGCTCAACACGCGCGATGTCCGGCGTGGGCGCCGTCAGGGCCGGGGTTTGGTGCACGTAATAACCCGATTGCGGGCGCGCCCGGATCAAGCCTTGATCTTCAAGATTGGCGTAGGCCTGCAACACCGTCGCATGGCTCACATTCAGCTGTGAACTCATCTTGCGCACCGAGGGCACACGCTCCCCCGGCTGGTAGACGCCACGCCGGATATCCTCAGCCAACTGCTGAGCAATACGTTGATAAAGCAAAAGGTTGGTCATGGCGCGGTACTCGATGTTCAGGCATTTTTTTTATAGGAAGCATTTTTGTGATGAACAATACCGGAACAGTTTAGAAGTGTACGGGCACAGTTGCCACTATTCTGAGCCGTACAGTGCAGACCGCGGGTTAACTGTATGGGTGAGCGGCAAAGAACCTGTAGGAGCGAGCTTGCCTCGCGATCTTTTGATCGTTAAAAGATCGCGAGGCAAGCTCGCTCCTACCAGACGGTGTTGCGCTTAGCGAGCGGCGCCCAGTTGGCCTTTTTCGTCAGAGAAGACGATTTCAACCCGACGGTTCTGCGCCCGGCCGCGCTCGGTGGCGTTGACGTCCACCGGGTACTGGTCGCCATAACCGGCCACTTGAACGCGCTTTTCGTCGATCCCCAGGTCGACCAGCGTATCGGCTACGGTCTGGGCCCGCGCCAGCGACAGGGTGAGGTTGTCTTCTGTACCACCGGTGTTGTCGGTGTAACCCTCAATGCGCACGATGCGCTTGGGGTTCAGTTGCAGAAACTGCACCAGCTTGAGGACTGTGCGGTTAGCCGAGTTTTTCAAATCCGCTTCGCCGGTATCAAACAACACGTCGCCCAAGGTCATGACCAAACCACGGTCAGTCTGCGTGGTCGCCAGGCTGATGATTTGCTCTTCCAGCCATTTGCCCTGCTGCTGAACACTCAACAACTTGGCTTCGCGCAAGGCCAGTTGCAGGCGCTGACGCTCTAGCTCGAGCTTGGCCGCACGCTCCTCATTGAGCACTTTTTGCGTGTGCTCACGGGCAATCTCGCTATAACGCTGGCTGAGGTAGGCGTAGTGCACCACATCATCGCCACTGCCCCAGTAGCTGGACAATCGGTCGGCGCGAGCCAGCGATTCACCGGCGCGAATCACGTCTTTAGGCGCGATGCGCAAGACGTTGCTGTCTTCTTTAACCGCCTGGAAATCGCTGTTGGCCTGCTGCAAGGCCTGCTCGCCACTGTGATGCCCGGCGCAACCGGCCAGGCTTATGCTGCCTAACAACACGGCACTGCTGAAAACACTGGACTTGAGGGTCATTGGGCCTCCGCCAGTTGTTTGCGCAAGCGGGTAATGCGGGTGTTGAGCACGTTCAATTGTTCCTGGCTTTTTTGCGTCAGAACCCGCGCCTCGGCCAGGCGAGCATCAAGCTCAGCCTGCTCGGCCTGCAGGCGCGCGTCTTTGTAGGACTCTTCAAGCATATCGGCCTGAGCATGGGCCAGTTTGTCTTCAGCCTGTTTGAGTTCAGGCATATCGTCGGCATTCGCACCGACCGCCCTGGCTTGCTCCAAGGCTTGTTCGCTCAAGCGTATTTGTTGATTCGGTGCAGGGTCGTTCGCACACCCCGCCAGAGCCATAACAGCCAGGGCTGCGAAAAGAGGTCGAATCGTCACTAAAAATTCCTACTGTTTTGGGGCGCTGAGCGGTTGCTGCAGTTGCGATTTCCACCGCTCCAGATTGCGTTGCAAAGCGGCCTCGGCCATGCCGGAGGCGGGCAATTCTGTCATCTTTTTGGCGAGCTGTCCGCGCAACCACGGCTCATTGCACGCTGAGTCATGGGAGACCGCCAAAAACAGCCCCGGCTGATCAATCGGTTGCGAATGCGCTTGCAAGTCATCGGCGATGCCGAGGGTTTGCGCAGTCGCCATGCCGGCATAACGCCCGGCCAAAACGTATTCGACCTGGCCCAGCAACAGCTTTTGAAACGCCTGGGTCAGGCTGGGTTGCGGCTTGAGGGTGAGCTGACGTTGTGCAAAAGCATCAAAAGATTCGGTCAGCCGGGCCTTCTCGGAGAGCGCGCCGGTATGCCCGTGCAAGTCGGCCGGGGTTTCGTAGTGCAAGGCCGAGTCTTTGCGCGTCCACACCAGGTAATCGTTACGCACCAGCGGCGGGTGGATGTAATCCAGGGAGTTCAACCCGGCCAGGGTCAGTGGCGCATCAAGCAGCATGTCCATGCGCCCGGTGCGCACTTCGTCCTGAGCCTGGGAACGCTTACCTGCATAAAGCACCTCAACCTTGATGCCCAGCTCTTCGGCAGCGTGTTGCAACAGATCGGCACTGGCGCCGATCAAATGGGTGGGATTGGCGGGGTCGCGCCACAGATACGGCGGCGCATCGGGGCTGCCGGTCACGATCAGGCGCTCGCATTTACCCGCAGCCTCGGACAGCAAAGGCATCAATGCCAACCCCAATAACAACCTGCTTACCTTACGCACATCCATATTCCTACGCTCCACGTGGATCATTCAAACGCATAAAAAAACCCGGTCATTCAGGCTGTTAAGAGAAAGCTGAACACTGAGTGCTCTGCCCTTCCTGACAGCCCGGATAAGCGGGCTCTTTATAAGTGAAGCGACTGGATTAAACCAGTTTCTCCAGCTCAGGTACTGCTTCGAACAAGTCCGCCACCAGACCGTAATCGGCTACCTGGAAGATCGGCGCTTCTTCGTCCTTGTTGATCGCAACGATCACTTTGGAGTCTTTCATACCGGCCAAGTGCTGGATCGCGCCGGAGATACCGACGGCGATGTACAGCTGTGGCGCAACGATTTTGCCGGTCTGACCGACCTGCATGTCGTTCGGTACAAAACCTGCGTCAACTGCAGCACGCGACGCGCCCACAGCAGCGCCCAGCTTGTCGGCCAGAGCGTACAGGTGTTTGAAGTTGTCACCGTTTTGCATGCCGCGACCGCCAGAAACGACGATTTTGGCTGCGGTCAGTTCAGGGCGGTCCGACTTGGCCAGCTCTTCGCCAACGAACGACGAAGTACCTGCATCGTGAACCGCTGCCACGGCTTCAATAGCAGCCGAACCACCTTCAGCAACAACCGGGTCGAAACCGGTCGCACGCACGGTGATCACTTTGACTGGCGCAGTCGATTGCACGGTCGCAATGGCGTTACCGGCGTAGATTGGGCGAGTGAAGGTGTCAGCGCTGACCACCGAAACGATCTCGGAGATCTGGTCAACGTCCAGCTGCGCAGCAACGCGCGGCAGGATGTTTTTGCCGTTGGAAGTCGCGGCAGCCAGGATGTGGCTGTAGCCTTTACCCAGCTCAGCGACCAGCGGAGCAACGTTTTCTGGCAGTTGATGCGCGTAAGCGGCGTTGTCTGCCACCAGCACTTTAGCCACGCCAGCAATTTTTGCGGCCGCTTCAGCGACTGCGCCAATGCCTTGGCCTGCCACCAGGACGTTGATATCGCCACCGATTTTAGCAGCGGCGGCTACGGTGTTCAGTGTGGCCGGAGCCAGTACTTTGCCGTCGTGTTCTGCGATTACCAAGATAGTCATTGTTAGATTACCTTCGCTTCGTTTTTCAGTTTCTCGACCAGTTCAGCCACCGACTTGACCTTGATGCCCGCGCTACGTGCAGCCGGTGCTTCAACTTTTACGGTTTTGTTGGTCGAAGCCGTCGAAACGCCCAACGCGTCTGGCGTCAGCACTTCCAGCGGTTTCTTCTTGGCCTTCATGATGTTTGGCAGAGACGCGTAGCGCGGCTCGTTCAAACGCAGGTCGGTGGTGACGATGGCCGGCAGGCTCAGCGAAACAGTTTGCGCGCCGCCGTCGATTTCACGGGTCACAGCAACCTTGTCGCCCGACACTTCTACTTTAGAAGCGAAGGTACCCTGACCGTAACCGGTCAGCGCAGCCAGCATTTGGCCCGTTTGGTTGTTGTCGCTGTCGATGGCCTGTTTACCCAGGATCACCAACTGAGGCTGTTCCTTGTCGACCACAGCCTTGAGCAGCTTGGCCACGGCCAGCGAGGTCAGGTCTTCGGCGGATTCGACGAGGATGGCGCGATCGGCACCCAGAGCCAGCGCGGTGCGCAGTTGCTCTTGAGCGGTAGTCGGGCCGATGGAGACGACGACGATTTCAGTCGCAACGCCTTTTTCTTTCAGGCGTACGGCTTCTTCCACAGCGATTTCGCAGAAGGGGTTCATCGACATCTTGACGTTGGCGAGGTCAACGCCGGAATTGTCCGCCTTGACGCGTACTTTAACGTTGTAATCGACCACTCGTTTGACAGCTACAAGAACCTTCATGGATTCCTCGTTACTCTCCGGTGAAAAGAAAGTCGCCTAGGCGAACCTGGCGGTTGATGCTCATCAGCACAAGGGCACCTCCAAAGATCGTTGCTATGCCCTTCCCGTGCGACCGTCTGTCAGGTGTGACTACCAAGTCATCCACCAAAAGGACGTGTAAACTCCGCTCAAAAAATGTCAGGCTCCTGCACGCTTATGCCTGTGCCCTGTCTTTAGAGGTGCTCTTGAAACCAACAATCAGCCTACGGCGAGCGCAAAACCGCCCGTATCTTGACCGGAACACCATTTGCGGTCAATACAGCAAATCGGCCACTTTAGAGCCGCGTGTCATTGATTTGTCTGGCTTGCAGCGAATTCAAACAAACGTTTGTATTGGACGCTGCTAGTGGTGTAGATATAATGCGCGCCCATAGAGAGAGCGGCGCCTCATCCATTGCGTCTTCGACTGCCAAGCGAGGGAATAATGGATGAAACGCCAAACCTCCAATTAGAAAACACCGTTGAGCCTTGAGTAGGAGATAGCCTGTGGAACGCGAATACATGGAATTCGACGTGGTCATCGTCGGCGCCGGCCCTGCCGGTTTGTCCGCCGCCTGCCGTCTTAAGCAGAAGGCCGCCGAAGCCGGTAAAGAAATCAGCGTCTGCGTGGTTGAAAAAGGCTCCGAAGTCGGCGCACACATTCTGTCCGGTGCGGTATTTGAACCCCGCGCCCTGAACGAATTGTTCCCGGACTGGAAAGAACTCGGCGCACCGCTGAACACGCCGGTGACCCGTGATGACATTTATGTACTGCGCAGCGACAGCTCTGCGACAAAAGTACCTGACTTCTTTGTGCCTAAAACCATGCACAACGAAGGCAACTACATTATTTCCTTGGGCAACCTGTGCCGCTGGCTGGCTCAGCAGGCCGAAAACCTGGGCGTAGAAATCTACCCGGGCTTCGCCGCCCAGGAAGTACTGTTCGACGAAAACAACGTGGTTCGCGGGATCATCACCGGCGACCTGGGCGTTGACCGCGAAGGCAAGCCGAAAGAAGGCCTGTACACCCCCGGCATGGAACTGCGCGGCAAGTACACCTTGTTCGCAGAAGGCTGCCGCGGCCATTTGGGCAAGCAACTGATCGAACGCTTCAACCTCGACAGTGACGCAGACAGCCAGCACTACGGCATCGGCCTGAAAGAAATCTGGGAAATCGATCCGGCCAAGCACCAGCCTGGCCTGGTCGTACACACCGCTGGCTGGCCGCTGGGCATCACCAGCAACGAAAACACTGGCGGTTCTTTCCTTTATCACCTGGAAAACAACCAGGTAGTGGTCGGTCTGATCGTCGACCTGTCCTACAGCAACACCTTCCTGTCGCCGTTCGATGAGTTCCAGCGCCTCAAGCACCACCCGGTCCTCAAGCAGTACCTGGAAGGCGGCAAACGCATCAGCTACGGCGCACGTGCGCTGGCTAAAGGCGGCCTGAACTCGTTGCCAAAAATGGTCTTCAACGGTGGCGCACTGATCGGTTGCGATCTGGGCACCATGAACGTGGCCAAGATCAAAGGCAGCCACACCGCCATGAAGTCCGGCATGCTCGCTGCCGACGCCGTGGCCGACTCGCTGTTTGCAGGCTCCGAAGGCGGTGACGCACTCAACACTTACGTTGAGTCTTTCAAAGCCAGCTGGTTGTACGAAGAACTGTTCGCCAGCCGTAACTTCGGCCCGGCGATGCACAAGTTCGGCCCGCTCATGGGCGCAGGCTTCAACTGGGTCGATCAGAACTTCTTCGGCGGCAAACTGCCGTTCACCCTGCACGACACCAAACCAGACTATGCTTGCCTGAAGCTGGCCAAAGACTGCAAGAAGATCGACTACCCGAAACCGGACGGCAAACTCAGCTTCGACAAACTCAGCTCGGTCTTCCTTTCCAGCACCAACCACGAAGAAGAACAGCCGTGCCACCTCAAGCTGCGTGACGCGAGCATTCCGATCAACGTTAACCTGCCGCTCTACGACGAACCTGCCCAGCGTTACTGCCCGGCTGGCGTTTATGAAGTGATTACCCAGGAAAGCGGCGAGAAGCGCTTCCAGATCAACGCGCAAAACTGCGTGCACTGCAAAACCTGCGACATCAAAGACCCGTCGCAGAACATCACCTGGGTAACCCCGGAAGGTGCTGGCGGCCCGACTTACCCGAACATGTAAGTCCGTAGGAGCGAGCTTGTCTCGCGATCTTTTGATCGTTTAAAAGATCGCGAGGCAAGCTCGCTCCTACAGCCTCCGGGCGCTCAGCACACCGAGCTTTCACACCCCGGGCTGCGCTCAAAATAGCGTTTGTACTCGCGACTGAACTGCGAAGTGCTCTGGTAACCCACACGCTCAGCCACTTGCGCCACACCCAAGCCTTCATTACTTAACAGCAGCTGCTGCGCCCGCAACAGGCGCAGGCGCTTGAGGTACTGCACCGGCGACAGCAATGTGCTGCGCTTGAAGTGTTCATGAAAGGTCGACGCGCTCATGTTTGCGCAACGGGCCAAGGTCTCAACGTTGAGCGGTTCAGCAAAATGCTCATGCAAATGGGTCAGCGAGGCCGCTACCCGGGCAAACTGACCCTGCTGCTCAACCAACGCCCGCAACACACTGGCTTGCGGACCGCGCAAAGCGGCAAACAGGACTTCGCGCAAGCGCGCCCGCCCCATGATCCGGCACTCCAGCGGGTCATGCAGGCAGCGCAACAAACGCTCAACCGACTGACGCATCTCATCATCCAGCACCGCCGAGGTCATGGACTCCGGGGTCTGGGCGATACTGCGCTCAGGATCCAGGCCCATGGCCAGCACCAACTCTCCGAGCACCGCCCGGTCAATGCTGATCGCGACGCCCAGCAGCGGCATCTCTTCAGACGCAAAGGTTTCGCACTCAAACGGCACCGACAAGGCCTGCACCAGGTAATGCCCGGCGCCGTACTCCATGGTCCGGGTGCCCAGATAGGCCACCTTGCTGCCCTGGGCGATGACCATCAGGCTCGGCTCATAGATCTGCGGCATCCGCGCCACGGTGTTGCAGGCCGACACCACGCGCACCTCAGGCATCAGGGTAGGAACAAAGCCCAGGCGGTTGGCCAGCGGTTTGATAAGGGACACCAGCGTGGCGTTCTCATCGCGGTGACGCGTTAAAAACATGGAAATAATTCACAGCAGTAATGGATCGCCGCATCTTCGCAGAATTGATCAATAAAGCGACAGTTGCTCCGCGAGTTCGGACGAATAGGCATGACACGCGGAGGAATCGTCATAGTCCTGCAAGGACTGCGGGCGCACACTTGCGCCCTGTTCACAGCTATCGCTATTCGAGGTTTCCCATGTCCAACGTCACTTACAACGCCATCGGCTATGCCGCTCAAACCTCTTCAGCGCCACTTGCTCCGATGCAGTTCAACCGCCGCGCACCGCGCCCGGACGACGTAGCCATCGAAGTCCTGTACTGCGGCGTCTGCCACTCAGACATCCACCAGGCACGCAACGAGTGGGGCTTTGCGGTGTACCCGGTGATGCCGGGCCACGAGATCGTCGGCAAAGTCACCGCCATCGGCGACAAAGTCACCAAGCACAAAGTCGGCGACCTGGTCGGTGTGGGTTGCATGGTTGACTCATGCCGCGAGTGCTCGGCCTGTAAAGAAGACCTGGAGCAATACTGCCTGGAAGGCGCGACCATGACCTACTGCACGCCAGACCGGGTCGACGGCACCAACACCATGGGCGGCTACTCGGACAGCATCGTGGTGAGCGAGCACTTTGTCGTGCGCATCCCTGAAAACCTCGACCCGGCCAGCGCTGCCCCGCTGCTGTGCGCCGGTATCACCACCTACTCTCCGCTGCAGCACTACGGCGTAGAAGCGGGCGATAAAGTCGGCGTTCTGGGCATGGGCGGCCTGGGCCATATGGGCATCAAGTTTGCCAAGGCCATGGGCGCAGAAGTGACCTTGTTCACCCGCTCGGCGGCCAAGGCAGAAGAAGCCTACAAACAAGGTGCCGATCACGTGATCGTGTCCACCGACCCGGAGCAAATGAAAGCCGCTGCCGACCGCTTCGACTTCCTGCTGGACACCATCCCGGTCCCTCACGACCTCAACCCCTACCTCGAAACCCTGCGTTTTGACGGCGTACACATCCTCGTGGGCCTGATCGAACCGGTTGACCCGGCACTGGATGCGTTCAACCTGGTGTTCAAGCGTCGCGTACTGGCTGGCTCGTTGATTGGCGGCATTGCTGAAACCCAGGAAATGCTCGACTTCAGCGCAGCCAACGGCATCGCCTGTGACATCGAAATGCTCGACATCAAAAACATCAACGAGGCGTTCGAGCGCGTGGTGAAAGGCGACGTCAAATATCGCTTTGTGATCGACATGAAAACGCTGAAGGCTTAACCATCTCCACCCTGTAGGAGCGAGCTTGTCTCGCGATCTTTTGATCGTTAAAAGATCGCGAGGCAAGCTCGCTCCTACAGGAGATCGAGTTACCCGCCCAACTCTGCCGATATCTGTTGCGCGGCATGGGTAATGACCGGGATCAGCCCGGTCATTTTCTCCAAGGACATATAAGGCACCGTGCTGGCGATGCTGATAGCCGCAACGATTTTGCGGCTGGCATCACGGATGGGCGCTGCCACACAACGAATCGACGGTTCGTTGTCTTCAAGGTCAAACGCATAACCGCCCGCCACGTAGCTGCGCATCCGTTGCTCGAACTCTTCCCACGTGACTTCTTGATGATCCGGCCATAACGGGTTTTTACCGCCCACCGGATGGCTTTTTTCGTACAAGCGACGCCACTCCCCCAGCGGTGCATCCAGCAACATGGCCTTGCCAATCCCGGTACGCGCCAACGGCATACGGTGGCCTACGCGCGAGCGCATTTCCGGCCCATTGCGTCCCGGATTCTTATGCAGGTACAGCACTTCGTCGCCTTCACGCACGGCCAGGTGAATGGTGTCACCCGTCAAACTCGAGAGTTCGTCGAGGTACGGCCCGGCCAGCGTCACCAGCGGCAGTTCTTCACGCGCCTGAAAACCCAGTTCGATCAGTTTTGGCCCCAGCAAGTAACCCACCTGCGGCAATACCCGCAAATAACGCTCGTCGACCAGGCAACTGGCCAGTCGATGCGTGGTGCTGCGCGTGGTGCCGATGGCGCGCGCGATGTCTTTAAGGTCACGCGCACCGTTGGCCACGGCGTGAACCACCGCCAGCCCACGCAACAGGGTTTGGGTGCCGGTGGGGGCGGTTTTCGAAGAGTCGTCCTGCATAGCCAGCCTTTGCATAGAAGGGAGAGAACCGGGCGGCATTATGGTCGCCCGGCTGGCCGACGGCTACAGCTCGATGCGCTCAACCTTGCCCACCAGCAAGATGTAGGACAGCGCCCCGAGCAATGCCAGCACCGAAATGTAGGTGATGGCCGGAGCAAACGAATCGCCACTGGCCAAAAAGCCAATCACGATGGGCGTGGCAATGGCGGACAGGTTGCCTATGAAGTTGAACACCCCGCCCGTCAGGCCCAGCAGCCGCGCCGGGGCAAGAGTAGACACCAGCGACCAAGTGATCGAGGCCAGGCCGTTACCGAAGAACGCCAAGGCCAGAAACGCTATCACCAGCGGCGTCGACTCAACAAAGTTGGCGCCAATGATCGAGGTCGAAATCAACAACCCGCCAATGATCGGCAGCTTGCGCGCAAAGCCCACCGAGTAACCGCGACGTATCAACCAGTCGGAGAAAAACCCCGAGCACAGCACGCCCACAAAAGCGGCCAAAAAAGGTAGCGAAGCCAAGAGACCCGACTTGATGAAATCCATGCCACGGTATTTGACCAGATAGGTCGGGAACCAGGTCAGAAAGAACCACAGCGTCGAGTTCAGGCAAAACTGCCCCAGGTAGATGCCCCACAACTTGCGTTTGCTGAGCACGATGCCCAGGTCCAGCCAACTGAACGGCGCCTTGCGCTTGGCGGTCTGGCTTTGAATATCCACCAGCCCGCCCCCTGCGGCAATCAGCTCTATTTCTGCCGGGTTGGCGCCTTTGAAGTCACGTGGCTCGCGATACACCGCGTACCAGATCCCGGCCCAGATAATGCCCACCGCACCAGTGCAGATAAACACCATGTGCCAGCCCCAATGATGCTGCAACCACGCCAGCACCGGGGTCAGAAACGCGAGCCCGACAAATTGCCCGGAGGTGTAGAAACCAATGGCGGTGGCGCGCTCGCGCTCAGGGAACCACGTGGTAACCACCCGACTGTTGATCGGATACGCCGGTGCTTCCAGCGCACCGACCGCCATGCGCAGTACAAACAAGGCAATAAAACTGGCGGCAAACCCGAGCATCACCGTGGCCAGCGACCAGAGCAATAACGCCACGCTGTAGAGAATGCGCGGCGGCACGCGGTCCACCAGCCAACCGCCCGGAATTTGCATGGCGGCGTAGGTCCAGCCGAAGGCAGAGAAGATCAGCCCGACGTGGATAGGATCGATGCCCAAGTCGCTGGTCAGCGCGGGGGCGGCAATCGACAGGTTGCTGCGATCCAGGTAGTTGATCACCACAGTGATAAACAGCAACACCATGATGAAAAAACGCTTGCGACTCGGCGCCACCAGGGACGCTGACGCGACAGTGCTAGTCATGTGACATGCCTCTTTCTTATGGTTATTGAGGTCGAAGCTGAATCCGTCGCCGCGCTAAGCGGTCTCACCATTCAGCAAAGCTGCCGTCGGTGTGGCGCCAGATCGGGTTGCGCCAGCGGTGGCCGACTATCGCGCGCTCACGCACGTACTCTTCGTTGATCTCGATGCCCAAGCCCGGCCCGTTGGGGATTTTCACGTAGCCTTTGTCGTAATCGAATACAGCCGGATCCTTGACGTAATCCAACAGGTCGTTGCTTTCGTTGTAGTGAATGCCCAGGCTTTGCTCCTGGATGAAGGCGTTGTAGCAAACTGCGTCCAGTTGCAGGCACGCAGCCAGTGCTATTGGCCCCAACGGGCAGTGCAAGGCCAGCGCCACGTCGTAGGCTTCGGCCATGTTGGCGATTTTGCGAGTTTCAGTGATGCCGCCTGCATGTGATGCATCCGGCTGGATGATGTCGACATACCCTTCGCTGAGCACGCGCTTGAAGTCCCAACGCGAAAACAACCGCTCACCGAGGGCAATCGGGGTGCTAGTCAAGGGCGCCAGCTCTTTGAGCGCCTCATAGTTTTCGCTGAGCACCGGCTCTTCAATGAACATCAGTTTGTAGGGGTCAAGCTCCTTCATCAACACCTTGGCCATCGGCTTGTGCACCCGGCCATGAAAGTCCACGCCGATACCCACGTTCGGCCCGACTGCATCGCGCACGGCCGCCACGTTGGCCAGCGCCAGGTCGACTTTTTCAAAGCTGTCGACAAACTGCAGCTCTTCGGTGCCATTCATTTTGACCGCAGTAAAACCACGGCTGACGGCCTCTTTGGCAGCTTTGGCGGTGTCGGCCGGGCGATCGCCGCCAATCCAGGAGTACACGCGGATCTTGTCGCGCACCTGACCACCCAGCAAATCACTGACCGAAACGCCCAGCGCCTTGCCTTTGATGTCCCACAATGCCTGATCAATACCTGCCAGCGCGCTCATGTGTACTGCGCCGCCACGGTAAAAGCCGCCACGGTAGAGCACGGTCCAGATGTCTTCGATGTTGCGCGGGTCTTTGCCGATCAAATAATCCGACAATTCATCCACGGCAGCAGCCACGGTGTGGGCTCGGCCTTCAACCACCGGCTCACCCCAACCGGTCACGCCTTGATCGGTTTCAATCTTCAGGAACAACCAGCGCGGCGGGACAAGATAGGTCGTGAGTTTGGTAATTTTCATTGTTTTATCTCTCTTGTTCGATGGAGGCGCGAGCGCCAATCAGTCAGCCTGACGCCACGTGTTCCAGGCGTGCACATAAGCCTTGGCGCGAACTGACACGTCTTGCGGGCTCATGCCGGGCTTGAACAGCCCCGAACCCAACCCAAAACCGGACACTCCGGAATCCAGATATACCTGCATGTTGTCCGGGGTAATCCCACCCACCGGGATTAATAACGTTCCAGCCGGGAGCACGGCCAGCCAGGCCTTGACCACGGCCGGACCCATCTGCTCTGCCGGGAACATTTTCAACACGTGCGCCCCTTCGGCCAGCGCGGCAAACGCTTCGGTAGGTGTGGCGACGCCCGGTGACAGGTACAAACCGGCCGCTTTGGCTGCCCGCAACACATTGGCATCGCTATGGGGCATCACAATCACCTGCCCGCCCGCCGCTTTGACCTGCTGCACTTGCTCAGTGGTTAACACGGTGCCCGCACCGACCAGGCAGTCGGCGGGCAGTGAGTCGCGTAAAATGCGGATGCTGTCGTAAGGCTGTGGGGAATTGAGCGGTACTTCGAGGGTTCGAAAGCCCGCGTCGTACAACACCTTGCCAATGGCCTGCGCCTCTTGCGGGCGCAAACCCCGAAGAATCGCGATCAGTCCGTTCTTTGCCAGTGCTTGCTTGAGCATCTCAGCCCTCCGTTTGCGTGTGGTGGAGTAACCCGGCGGCTTTGGCCAGGTGCCATAAACCCTGTTCGGTAGCTTGCTCTGCCAGGCTCACATCAGCGAAGCCGCACGCGCGCAGTGCTCGCTGGTAGCGCTGACAGAGCTGGGCATTGCCAATCAGAATGATCGCGGGCAGAGGCTTGTCGCCCCGACGTTGGCGCACTACGCGGCTCAAGGCAGACACTTCGTGGCCGATCAGCAGGCCAGAAACGTAATCGGGTTGCTGCGTGGGCGTCAGTTGCCCGGTGAGCCCGAGCGTACGGGCACTGAATAAGGTCGACAGCGGTCCGAGCTGACCGTCTGGCGACAGCGCCACCTGCACACCGCGTTCGAACGCGGCGCCGTCAAATTGCCCGGACTGTTGCTGGGTGCGACCCAGAATGGTGTGTTCACACGCGGCGGCATACAGCTCGCCGGTCATGAAGGTATCGAAATGCACGAGGCAGCCGTCCTGCACCTGCACCCATTTGGAATGGCTGCCGGGCAAGCCGATCAGGCAGTCGTTGAGGTTCGGCTGGCTGTGCATCACGCCCAGCACTTGGGTTTCTTCACCACGCATCACGTTGGGCAAAGTTGAGTGCTGAATGACCCCCGGCACGATATGCACATCCACCCCACGTACGCTGCGCACGGTTTGCAAGGCAGTACTCAGCGCCTTGAGGCTGGACGGGGTCGTGCGATAAGGCGCTTCGCGCCAGCCTTGGGCGCTGCCGACCATGCCACAGGCAATCACCGGGATACTGGGGTTGGCGTCCAGCCAGTCCCCGCAGGCCGCGTCGAATGCCAGTTCAAAACCGTCAATGCAAGGCTGGCCAGCAATGTGCCGGGCAGTGGTCGGTAATTGCATGATCCCGCACGCCAGCGAGCGCATGTTCTGCACATGCCCTGCGGGGCCGAGTAAATACGCACGAAGGGACGTTGTCCCCCAATCGAGCGCGATCAATTGCGCCTGCATCGCTTCACCTGTTTTGTTTTTGGCAGTGAATGCTGTGAATCAGTGCGAGCGACTATAAACCTGAGCCGACTTAAATCTCAATATATAAATATCACTCCCACATAGTGGGATTTTTTAGCAAGCATAACTTTTTTAGGAGCGAGCTTGTCTCGCGATCTTTTAACGATCAAAAGATCGCGACGCGAGCTCGCTCCTACAGGGGGGGATTGGGGGTTTAGTCCGGCTCAGGCCCGATGACGAAGAATTCGCCGCTGCTCCACACACCCAGCCAGTTCTGACCGTCGAGGGTGCGTGACACGGCCAACTCGACCAGTTGATAGAACACGTTGCGATGGATCAACGCTTCCAGGTTACGCCGCACCAGCAGGTAAGGCGCGGGCTCTTGTGTCTTGGGGTCGATCTCGATGCGCAACGGGTGTTCTTTGCCTGCCGTAATCAGTTCGTCGACGTTGGTGGTAAAGCGCAGCACTTGCTGCTCGCCCTGTCCTTCTACTTCCAGGGTAACCGCGACAAACGGCGCATCATCGACGGTGATGCCCACTTTTTCCACGGGCGTGATTAAAAAGTAGTCATCGCCATCACGGCGAATAATGGTCGAGAACAGTTTGACCATTGGCTTGCGCCCAATCGGCGTGCCCATGTAGTACCAAGTGCCATCACGGGCGATGCGCATGTCGATATCGCCACAAAAAGCCGTGTCCCACAGATGAACCGGAGGCAGCCCCTTGTCGGCCTTGGGGATTTGCGCCAACAGGTTACTGACGTCTACCGGCTCACTCATGCTGCTCTCCTCGACTTATTGATCGCTCAAGCCTATCAAGCTGCGCGCGTACTTAGCCAGCGGCGGGCCGATCAGGTCTTCAGGCTTGTTGTCGTGGAACGTCAGCAAGCCGCCACGGCTGCGAATGGTCGCAGTGTCGATCAGGTACTGAGTGCTGGTTTCAATCAACATGACCTGGATCACGCCACTGTCGACACCCAGGCGGCTGATTTCTTCCTGATCGAGCCATTCGTCGCTGTTGCCAATACGGTCGTCCGCCCGTGCAAAACGGGTGTACAGCAGGTAATGCGCACCAAAGCCGCGGGCTTCAGCCATGGCGGCGTCCAGCCCTTCCGGTGCCTTGGCCCGGCGCACCATAGGGAAGTATTCAACAAAGCCGTTAAAGGCCTCTTCGGCCACCACATTGGGCCGCACGTACGGGTCGCCCACAGGCGCGAACGCCCCTTGGGCGATATAGATAAAGGAGTCTGGCTGAATGCGCAGCGAGTTGCTGCGGCGCGTATTGCTGTGATCGAGCAACCCGGCGTCGCTCATCTGATAACGCACGCCTTCGCCCATGTCACTGACCGTCATACAGCCGCTCAGCGCCAAAACAGCCAGCCCCCCAACCAGACTACGCATTCTATTCTCCCGATGGCCGGCGACAGAAAACCGGCGAATAGTCGCGTAATGCAGTTTGCGCGCCAGTTTGAGTGCCTTCAGCCGCCGATGATCTTCATTACCGTAGCGCCACCCGAAAACGCAATGTCTTGCTTGTCGCCCAACGCCTTCATCAGCAGCCCTTGCAGCGCTGGCAAGGCTTCGTGGCGCGGCTTGTTAAGCAGGTCACCGACATAGTGACGATTGCTCGACGACAAACAGCCATGCAGCCAGCCCGTCGATGACAGGCGCAAACGCGAGCAGGTCCGACAGAACGGCACGCTTTCGTTGGCGATGACGCCAAAATAGCCCTGATCCGGAATGTGATAGCGCACTGCCGTGGCATCCATGGGCGCGTCGGCTTGCAGGTATTCGTAACGTTCGCCGATCAACGCAAGCAATTGTTGCAGGCTGACGAACTGCTGCAAAAACCCGTTGCCGTCACTGGCCAGATGGCCCATGCGCATAAGTTCGATAAAACGCAGCTCGTATCCTTGCTCAAGACAGTAGTCCAGCAAGGGCATGACTTGATCAAGGTTTTGCCCGCGCAGAGGCACCATGTTGACCTTGATGTTCATGCCGGTGGCACGGGCTTGCCGCATCCCGTCGAGCACCGTCGGCAAATCGCCGCCACGGGCAATTCGGCGGAACGCCGCAGGGTCGAGGGTATCCAGGGAAACGTTGAGACGACGAATACCTGCGTCGAGCAGCAGCGGCAACTTACGCGCAAGCAATTGGCCGTTTGTGGTCAGGCTGATATCACTCAAGCCCAACTGGCCGACTTCACGCATAAAGGTTTCAAGCTTGGGACTGACCAGCGGCTCGCCGCCGGTGATGCGCAAGCGTTCAATCCCGGCCGCTTCAATCAGGTAAGCGACCCCACGCACCATGGCTTCGGCCGACAGCTCGTCCTGCGCCGCGACCAGCCGCTTGCCGTTCGGCACACAGTAAGTGCAGGCGTAGTTACAGGCAGAGGTCAGACTGATACGCAAATTGCGAAAGCGTCTGCCTTGGCGGTCAACAATCATGGAGGGCTCCGGCGCGGGGAATAAGGGCCGCAGCAGAACAGGACTCACGCGTCATGTTCTGCTACGACCCAAGCCCGAGTATAGACCTGACGGCATTCGGCCACGTCAGGAAATTACTCGACCGCAGGCGTGTCCGTGTCACGCTTGCGCTTGTTGCCCATGCGCACGCCGATGTCCATCAGGAACTGGAAAAAGCCTTCCTGATCTTCCAGCACATTGCTCCAGAACGGCGAGTGATACAGCGCCACAGCGCCGTGCACCAACGCCCAGGCGGCGCAATAGTGGAAGTAAGGCGGGACGTCTTCGAGCTTGCCTTCGCTGATCCGGCCTTTGATCAGCAGCGTCAGGTGTTCAAAGTTGGACGCGCGGATTTTGTGCAGTTCTTCAACCAGCTCAGGCACCTGGTTGCCTTTGACGACCTTTTCTTCCAGGCGATCAAACAGCCGATAGCGCTGAGGATCGCGCATGCGGAATTCAAAGTAGGCACGTGACAGCGCCTCTTTGTCTTTATCCACATCTGCGGAGTGCAGCAACGTGTTCAAGTCACGTTCGTAGTCGAGCATCAGCCGCAGATAGATCTCGGCCTTGGACTTGAAGTGCTTGTAGATCGTGCCTTTGCCAATACCCACGGCATCAGCAATCATCTCGACGGTGACGCTGTCTTCACCTTGTTCGAGGAACAGCTTGAGCGCGGTATCGAGAATTTCTTGCTCGCGGCGACGAAACTCACGGACCTTACGGGGTTCTTTGTGCATAAGAAAAGGTCTGTAGGGGTCAAAATAGAAGCGGAGTATTATGCATTAGTCACGCTAAATTGCACGGACCATCCTACCGCTGGATGTTTACAGCTGAACACAGAGCCACAGAAGCGTACTCAAACGAATTGCGAGTATTCCAAATCTGTTTAAAAAACGACCAATGCGTCACTGGACGTTCGACAAAGCTGACCAATACTTACCTTGTCGGCGTTACATCCCCCCAAATGCCACGCCGACATTTGAGGCAGCACTGGATGTGCACCTCTGTTTTACTCCTAATGGTCTTAACCCGGATTCCCCAGAGTCCGGGTTTTTTTTGCATTTTTCTTTGTAGGAGCGAGCTTGCCTCGCGATCTTTTGATTTTCCAAAAGATCGCGAGGCAAGCTCGCTCCTACAGGGGTATCGGCAGGTTTAAGCTTTTACGCGGGCCAGCGGGAACAGGCGCTTGAAGTTTTCGGTGGTCTGCTCAGCGAAGCGCTCGTAGGACTCACCGCGCAACATGGCCAGAAACTCTGCCACTTCACGCACGTATTGCGGCAGATTCGGCTTGCCGCGATGGGGGATCGGCGCGAGGTAAGGCGAATCGGTTTCGACCAGCAAGCGATCCGCTGGCACCTTGCTGGCAACATCGCGCAACGCATCGGCGTTGCGAAAGGTCACAATCCCCGACAACGAGATGTAATAGCCCATGTCCAGCGCCGCCTTGGCCATGTCCCAGTCTTCAGTGAAGCAGTGCAGCACACCGGCCTGGGGCAATGCCGCCTCGCGCAGCATGGCCAGGGTGTCTGCACGGGCGCCGCGGGTGTGTATCACCACCGGCTTGCCGGTCTGTTGCGCGGCTTCCAGATGAACCCGGAACGACAACTGTTGCAGCTCGGCCGCTTCAGGTTCGTAGTGGTAGTCCAGACCGGTTTCACCAATCGCCACCACCTGCGGGTGGTTCAATTCGCCCAGCAGCCAGTCCAAGGCAGGCGCCGCCCCCGGCTGCACGTCCAGCGGGTGCACGCCCACCGAGCAATCCACATCGGCATAACGCTCGGTCAGGGCTTTGACGTCTGCCGCGTTGTCGGCGCTCACGCCAATGCACAGAAAATGCCCGACGCCCCGCTGACGCGCAGCCTCAAGGGCGGCATCGAGCGAACCGTCGTGAGCGTTCAGGTCAAGACGATCGAGGTGGCAATGGGAGTCAACCAACATACAAAAATTACCTGCTCATCAAATCAATCAAATCAGCGCTGGCCGGGCAGGCTTGCCCATTGCACCAGTAAGGCTTCCAGCAACAACACACGGTTGAGGTTGGCCTTGCCCAATACTTTTTGGCGCTGGGCAAGGATCCAGTCCTGAATAGTCAAGACTTTGTCCTGCGGGGTTTTCTGCGCCAGGTATTGCAGCACTTTGCGCATGTCTTCCAGCCCCAGGCCGGTTTCGTCCTCGGTCAACTGGTAACGCAAGATCAGGCTCGACCAATCGCAAAACCAGTCAAACAACAACAGCAAAGGAATGGCATTCCAGCCTTCAGCCAATTGGGTGGCCGAGGCTTCACGCTTGAGCAGCTTTTTGACCCCGTCCACGACCGCAGCCCGTTGCTCACGCACGCCTTGGGCCTGTAACTTGACTGCCGCCAACGGTGAGCCCGCGGCCAACGTCAACAACTGCGCCCGCTCGTCGCTGCTGCATTCAGGCAAGGCGCTGGCCAGCCATTGCTCGCTCATGGCGGCGCTGGGCAATGGGCAGGCTTGCTGCACGCAGCGGCTGCGAATGGTCGGCAACAGACGGCTCGACTGGTGGCTGACCAACAACAAAACCGTATTGCCGGACGGCTCTTCAAGGCTTTTGAGCAACGCGTTGGCCGCATTGATGTTCATGGCCTCGACCGGCTCAACCAGTACCACCTTGCGCCCGCCCAGTTGCGCGGTTTGCACCACAAAGCTGACCAGATCACGCACTTGGTCGACCTTGATTGGCTTGTCGGCTTCTTCTGGTTCAAGGATATAGTTGTCCGGGTGGCTGCCAGCCGCCAGCAACAAGCAGGATTTGCACTGGCCGCACGCATCAAGCCCGGCAGGCGATTGGCACAGCAGGCGCGCCATCAGACGCTCAGCCAGCGCCCGCTTGCCGATGCCCGCAGGTCCGTGCAGCAAATACGCGTGGGCATGCTGTTCACGCCCCGCCAACTGCTGCCACAGGCTGTCCTGCCATGGATAAGCCTCAGCCACGGCACACATCCAGCAGGTGCGGCAATAAGCGATCTAGTTGCCCCTGCACATTTTCCAGTGATTGTGCGGCATCGATCAGCCGGTAGCGCTCGGGCGCGGCCTGCGCACGGGCAAGGTAGGTGCTGCGCACCGCATCAAAAAAGGTACGGCCTTCCTGTTCGAAGCGATCCAGCCGACCACGGGCGCTGGCGCGGGCCATGCCCACCTCAATCGGCAGGTCAAAGACCAGGGTCAGGTCTGGGCGCAAAGTGCCTTGAACGAAGGCTTCCAGGGTCGCAATGCGCTCCTGTGACAAACCACGGCCGCCGCCCTGATACGCGTAAGTGGCATCGGTAAAGCGATCACACAGCACCACGGCGCCCCGCGCCAGTGCCGGGCGAATCACTTCGGCCAAATGCTGGGCACGGGCGGCAAACACCAGCAGCAGCTCAGTGTCGGCACACATGGCTTCATCGCTGGGCGCCAGCAGCAACTCGCGAATCTTTTCAGCCAGCGGCGTGCCGCCGGGTTCGCGGGTTAAAACCACGTCGATACCCGCTTCGCGCAGACGCTCCGCCAGGTATTCACGGTTGGTGCTTTTGCCCGCGCCTTCGGGGCCTTCCAGGGTAATAAACAGGCCAGTCACAGGCAGCTTTCCTTAATAAATGTCATTGCGGGCTTGGCGCTGGTTGCTCAGCGGGTGCCGGTTCGACGGCAGGCGCCGGATCTGCGGCCGGTTCTGCCGCAGGCGCCGGCACGGGTGCTGGGCTCGAACGGTAATCAGCACGGCGTTTGATCTGGTATTCGCGCACTGCGTTGTTGTGCGCATCCAGCGTGTCAGAAAACGTATGGCTGCCATCGCCCTTGGCCACAAAGTACAGGCTGCTGCCCGCCACCGGATGCAAAGCGGCATGAATCGCTTCGCGCCCGACCATGGCGATCGGTGTCGGCGGCATGCCGGGAATCGTGTAGGTGTTATACGGCGTCGGCTCGCGCAAATGGGCGCGGGTCAGTTTGCCGTTGTAACGCTCACCCAGGCCGTAGATCACGGTCGGGTCGGTTTGCAGCGGCATGCCGATTTTCATTCGGCGCACAAAGACCCCGGCAATTTGCCCGCGCTCTTGTGGCACACCGGTTTCTTTTTCAATCAACGAAGCCATGATCAGCGCTTTGTAAGGATCGTCATAGGGCAAATCCGCCTCGCGTTTTTCCCACTCCTGCGCCAGAACTTTTTCAAGGCGGTCGTAGGCTTTTTCGAGCAACTGAGCGTCCGTCATGCCACGCACAAAGCGATAAGTGTCCGGGAAGAACCGGCCTTCGGGAAATTCTCCCGGGTGTCCGAGCTTGGCCATGACTTCGCTGTCGCTCAGGCCGTCGAGGGTCTGCTCGATTTTTTCATGCTTGGCCAGGGCGCTGCGTACTTGGCGGAAGTTCCAGCCTTCAACCAGGGTCAGGCTGTATTGCACCACTTCGCCCCGCTGCCACAGACCAATCAGGTCTTGCGCGGTCATGCCCGGCGTCATGCGGTACTCGCCGCTGTGCAAAGGCTGGCCCGCCATATTGAAGCGCCAGTACAAACGCAGCCAGAACGCATCCCGCAGCGTTTTGTCCGCTTCAAGCCGGTTAAAGGTGCCGGTCGGGGTAGCGCCCGCCGGTACGTCAAGCAGTTGCTCTTGCGTCAGGTTCAGTGGCTGTTCCAGCGCCGAGTCGAGCTTCCAGGCGCTTGCGCCCAGCAGCAAGCCCGCCAGCACCAGACCCATCTCCAGCAGCACCAAGAATTTGCGTTTCACGTATCAAACATCCAGTAAGGTGCGAGCAATGCCTTGCAGTTTACGGGTGAGCGGCCCCACCGGCCAGCTCAGGTCTGCAAACGCGCGCACGGGCCAAATGCCATACACGCTGTTGCAGAGGAAGACTTCATCGGCCTGCCGCAACTGGGCCAGGCTGATGTCAGTGATTTGGCACGGGATGCCCAGTTGTCCGGCGTGCGTCAGCAAAGCGGCGCGCATCACCCCGGCCACACCGCAACGCTGCAGGTCGGCGGTGATCAGGCCGCCGTCGCGGACTAAAAACAGGTTGCTGAACACCCCTTCAATCACTCGCCCCGACGTATCGCGCATCAACCCCTCGGCGTAGGCCGGGTCTTGCCATTCGGAGCGCGCAATCACCTGTTCGAGGCGATTGAGGTGTTTGAGCCCCGCCAACAGCGGCTGCTGAGCTAAACGGGTGGCGCAGTCAAACAGCTGAACCCCGTGTGCCCCATAGGCTTCAGGGTAGGCAGCGGCAGGGCTGGCTTGCAGAATTCGTCGAGGTTGAGCCTCGGCAGTGAAGCTGTAACCGCGCAGGCTGTCGCCGCGGGTCAGGATGAGTTTGAGGACGCCCTCGCCCATCGCTTGCGCATAGGCCAGCAATTCGCTGCGGATCAAAGTGTGATCCGCAGCCATCGCCAAACGGGAACAGCCGTGCGCCAGACGCTGCAAGTGCAGGTCCAGCAGCAACGGCTGGCCAGCCTTGACGGCGATGGTCTCAAACAGACCATCGCCGTAGGCCAGCCCACGGTCTTTCAGCGACGCCAGAGCGCTCGCCGGCTGACCGTCGACCCAGCTTTGCATCAGTCGGCGTACCGGCGGAACACCAGCGAGCCGTTGGTGCCACCAAAACCGAAGGAGTTGGACAACACGACGTCGATCGGCATTTCGCGCGCGGTGTGCGCCACAAAGTCCAGGTCGCAGCCTTCATCAGGCTCGTCGAGGTTGATGGTCGGCGGCGCCACCTGGCTGTTGATCGCCAGTACGCTGAAGATCGCCTCAACTGCGCCTGCTGCACCCAGCAAGTGACCGGTCATCGACTTGGTCGAGCTCACCGCCAGCTTGTAGGCGTGGTCGCCAAACACCGACTTGATGGCCGACACTTCTGCCATGTCGCCAGCAGGCGTCGATGTGCCGTGGGCGTTGATGTACTGCACCTGGTCAACGTTCACATTGGCATCGCGCAAGGCATTGGTGATGCAACGCGCAGCGCCCGCACCGTCAGCCGGTGGCGAGGTCATGTGGAACGCATCGCCGCTCATGCCAAAACCAATCAGTTCGGCATAAATGGTCGCGCCACGCGCCTTGGCGTGCTCCAGCTCTTCAAGGACCAGCGCACCGGCACCGTCAGACAGTACAAAGCCATCACGGCCTTTGTCCCACGGACGGCTCGCCCGCGTCGGGTCGTCGTTACGGGTCGACAGCGCACGGGAAGCACCAAAGCCGCCCATGCCCAGACCGCAGGCGGCCATTTCGGCTCCACCGGCAATCATCACGTCAGCTTCGCCGTAGGCAATGTTGCGCGCAGCCATGCCAATGCAGTGTGTACCTGTGGTACACGCCGTCGACACAGCGTAGTTAGGTCCCTGTGTACCCAAGTGGATAGACAGAAAACCGGAAATCATATTGATGATCGAACCCGGCACAAAAAACGGAGAAATCCGTCGCGGGCCTTGATCATGCAAGGTACGGCTGGTTTCTTCGATATTGGTCAAACCGCCAATACCCGACCCCATCGCCACACCAATACGTTCGCGATTGGCATCGGTGACTTCAAGCCCGGCGTTACGCACCGCCTGAAAGCCAGCTGCCAAACCGTACTGAATAAACAGGTCAAGTTTGCGGGCCTCTTTGACGGAGAGGTAATCCTCAACGTTAAAGCCCTGTACCGAGCCGCCAAAACGGGTGGAATAGGCAGAAAGATCCGTGTGTTCGATCAGACCAATGCCACTTCGGCCTGCCAGAATGCCTTGCCAGGTGCTTGGTACATCTGCACCCAGTGGCGACAACATCCCCATACCGGTGACTACGACGCGTCTACGCGACACAGCACTCTCCTTTATTCTATTGACGACACTTTGCATCACACCTAAAGAAAAAACCGCACGCCAGAGCGGCAGTGCGGTTTTTCCATGACAGCGCGCAGCGATTACAAACTATTACGCCTGGTGGGCAGTAACGTAATCGATAGCGGCTTGTACAGTAGTGATCTTTTCAGCTTCTTCGTCAGGAATCTCAGTCTCGAATTCCTCTTCCAGAGCCATCACAAGCTCAACGGTGTCAAGGGAGTCGGCGCCCAGGTCTTCAACGAAGGAAGCAGTGTTAACCACTTCTTCTTCTTTAACGCCCAGTTGCTCGGCAACGATTTTCTTGACGCGTTCTTCGATGGTGCTCATACCTTGTTTTCACTCCTAATGGACAAATTCAGGCAGCTGGCCAGTGGGCAAGTGTATCGAAAGGCTTTTCAGTTTTTCAACTGAAAGCTTTGTACTTACCCATCATTCACCGGCTACCTATAAATAGATTGCAGCTTTATAACGGATTTTAGACAGCTCGTATGACATTTTTTTGAAGCAATCCGTCACATTTAACTCATGTACATCCCGCCGTTGACCGGAATTGTAGCTCCAGTCACGTAGGCTGCACCGTCAGAAGCCAGGAAAGCGACCACATTTGCGATCTCTTGAGCCTGGCCCAAACGGCCCAGCGGAATCTGCGTCAGCAAGGCTTCGCGCTGTGCTTCTGGCAGTTCACGGGTCATATCGGTGTCGATGAACCCTGGTGCTACCGAGTTGACAGTGATCGAGCGCGAGCCCACTTCACGTGCCAATGCACGGCTAAAACCTTCCAGGCCTGCCTTGGCGGCGGCATAGTTTACTTGGCCTGCGTTGCCCATGGCACCCACAACCGAACCAATACTGATAATTCGTCCCCAACGGGCCTTGGTCATGCCGCGCAAAACGCCCTTGGACAGGCGGAACAGACTGTTCAGGTTGGTATCGACAACATCATGCCACTCGTCATCTTTCATGCGCATCATCAGGTTATCGCGGGTGATGCCGGCATTATTGACCAAAATGGCCGGCGCCCCGAATTGCTCCTGAATGCTCGCCAACACTGCAGCAACGGATTCGTCGCTGGTGACGTTGAGTTCCATGCCAGTGCCTTGAACACCGTTTTCTTTCAGGGTGGCAGCAATACGCTCGGCACCGGAAGCCGAAGTCGCGGTGCCGATGACCACGGCGCCCTGACGACCCAACTCCAACGCGATAGCCTGACCAATGCCACGGCTAGCGCCCGTTACCAGTGCAACTTTACCTTGCAAGCTCATGCAGGCTTCTCCTAATTCAGATTCAGACCAGCGCTGCACGAGCAGCAGCGAAGGCATCCGGGGTGTTCAAATTGTGCGTCGTCACGCCTTCAGCGCAACGCTTGCTGATGCCCACCAGGACTTTGCCCGGGCCGCATTCAACCAAATCAACCGAGCCGTTGGCCGCCAGCGTCTGAACCGACTCAACCCAGCGCACCGGCTTGTACAGCTGCTCAAGCAAATCGCGTTTAAGGGTGGCCAGATCCGGGGCGATCGCCGCGCTGACGTTTTGTACCAGCTTGATTTGCGGCGCTTGCCAGTCGATCGCTTCGATAGACTCGGCAAAGCGCTCAGCCGCAGGTCGCATCAATTCGCAGTGCGAAGGCACGCTCACCGGCAACGGCAAGGCGCGCTTGGCGCCAGCAGCTTTGCACAGCTCCATGGCACGCTCAACAGCGGCTTTGGCACCGGCGATAACCACCTGGCCCGGCGAGTTGAAATTCACCGCGCTGACCACTTCGCCCTGCGCCGCTTCAGCGCACGCATTAATAACCACAGCGTCATCCAGCCCCAGAATCGCCGCCATGGCGCCCTGACCGGCCGGTACGGCTTCTTGCATCAGGCGACCACGGCGCTCAACCAGCTTCACGGCATCCGCGAGGCTCAGGCAGCCCGCCGCAACCAGTGCGCTGTACTCACCCAGGCTATGGCCTGCAACAAAGTCAGGACGCTTGCCACCTTCAGCCAACCACAGACGCCACAAGGCGATAGAGGCCGTCAGGATTGCAGGCTGAGTAATGTCGGTTTGATTGAGCTGTTCGGCAGGACCGTTCTGGGTCAACGCCCACAGGTCGTACCCTAGAGCGTCAGACGCTTCTTTAAATGTTTCCAGGACCCGCGGATGTGCCGCGCCCAGCTCGGCCAACATGCCGAGGGACTGCGAACCCTGCCCTGGAAAGACGAATGCGAGGGATGTAGACATGTAACAAGCCCCTAATGATCTTGTCGTCGGTGAATTGACGTCGCGCAGTGGCAGACGCAAGAAACTGACAGTTGGATGGCTGTTTCGACTGAGCGGTCACATTTAAGCACTCGCCCAACAAAACGCCTACGGTAACAACCCTTCAAGACGTCCATGCAAACGCTTTGGCAGGTCTTCATGGATTTCAATCAATGCGCGCTCTATCGCACTTTGAAAGCCCTGAGCACCTGCCGAACCGTGACTCTTGATCACAATGCCCTGCAACCCCAAAAAGCTCGCCCCGTTATGCCGGGCGGGCGCCAGATCTGCTTGCAGGCGACGCATCAACGGCAATGCCAACGCCCCCACACAGCGACTGAACAAGGTGCGCTTGAACACCGCTTCAAGCCGACTCGAAATCATCGTCGCCAAGCCTTCGCTGGATTTGAGCAGTATGTTGCCGACAAATCCATCGCACACCACCACATCCGCCTCACCGCGATACACCCCATCGCCCTCAACATAGCCGATGTAGTGCAACCCCGAGGCCGCCTGCAACAAAGCCGCTGCCTCTTTGACCTGCTGATTGCCCTTGACGTCTTCAGTGCCAATATTGAGCAAGGCAACGCGGGGCCGGGCAATGCCCAACGCCTGCGCCGCCACCGAACCCATCAGCGCAAACTGAAACAACTGCTCAGCTGTGCAATCGACATTGGCCCCCAGATCCAGCACCTGGCAATAACCGGTCTGGGTGGGAACTGCCGCTACCATCGCCGGGCGATCAATGCCCGGCAAGGTCTTGAGCACATGCCGGGACAACGCCATCAGCGCACCGGTATTGCCAGAACTCACACACGCCTGGACCTTGCCATCACGCAACAACTCAAGAGCCACCCGCATCGAGGAATCCGGCTTGCTGCGCAACGCGTGCGAAGGCCGCTCACTCATGGAGATCACTTCAGAGGCTGGGGTAATGGTCAGGCGCGAGCGATCCACAGCCGAATGGCTACTGATCAATTCTTCAAGCAGGGAGGGTTGACCAACGAGGGTCAGATGCAGCGAGGGCGTAGCAGACAGGCAAGCAATGCAAGCCTGAACAATGCTGCGGGGACCGAAGTCCCCGCCCATTGCGTCGATCGCGATGACCTGAACGGACAAGTGATTACTCGTCAGCGCCCTTGTCGATCACTTTACGACCACGGTATACGCCTTCTGGCGATACGTGGTGACGCAGGTGAACTTCACCAGTGGTTTTTTCTACAGACAGAGTGCTAGCCGAAAGAGCATCGTGCGAACGACGCATGTCACGGGCAGAGCGGGATTTTTTGTTCTGCTGAACAGCCATAATTGATTAACTCCTAAACGTTTGGGTCACGCTTTAACTGCGCCAATACACTGAACGGGTTGGACCGCGTTACCTCGTCCTCGGCTGGTTCGGGCTCGTCGAGACCCGCCGGCTGCTGGCATTCTTCCGGATGATGAGCAGGCACGATAGGCAAGGCGAGCAGAAGCTCTTCTTCTATCAATGCATGCAGATCCAAAGGATCTTCGCCCAGTTCCAGCACGTCATAACCTTTCGGTAACGACTGGGTATTCGCACCCTCTTTCACCACGGCATAACTGCATTCGCTGTGGATCGGCAGGGTGACCAGCTCAAGACAACGCTGGCAAACCATTTTGACCTCGACATCGATGGAGCTGTGGATTACCACAGATCTTCGCTCGTCGCGCTCAAAAACAAATTTAGCCTGGACCACACCGACATCGTCGGCGAGAGGGTCGCAGAGTCTCTCCAAATCAGCCAGCAGCACTTCACCTTCAAGGGTAGTGCCGCGATCAGCTAATTTGCGCGGGTCAACGTGAGATGGAATCGGGTCATTCAACATAGGCGCAGCATTCTAGGGACGAGCCCCTCACGTGTCAAAGGAAATTGTGCCTGTGCGACAACCGATACTCTCGTTAGAATTCCTGGCCGCCTACAGGAGTCGCGCATGTTACCTCTATTACTCGCTTCAAGCTCGGTTTATCGTCGCGATTTACTGTCGCGCCTGCGCCTGCCCTTCACCTGCAGCTCACCCGACATCGACGAGAGCCATCGCCCCGGAGAGTCAGCCCTGGAGCTGGTCCAGCGCCTGTCCCTGGAAAAGGCCCAAGCCCTTGCCGCCAGCCATCCGGCACACCTGATTATCGGCTCCGATCAAGTAGCGGTACTCAATGGCCAGATCATCGGCAAACCTCACACCTTCGACAAAGCTCGCCAGCAATTGCTGAATGCCAGCGGCGCCAGTGTGAGCTTTCTGACCGGCCTGACCCTGCTCAACAGCCAGACCGGGCATTACCAGACCGACTGCGTACCATTTACCGTGCACATGCGCCACCTGAGCACCGAACAGATAGAACGCTACCTGCACGCCGAAGAACCCTACGACTGCGCCGGCAGCTTTAAAGCAGAAGGCCTGGGCGTGAGCCTGTTCCAGCGCACCGAAGGCGATGACGCCACCAGCCTGGTCGGCCTGCCATTGATACGCCTGGTCGACATGCTGCTGGCGCAAGGCGTTGCCATACCTTGATCAACTGAAACTGTAGGAGCCAACTGCCTCGCGATCTTTTAGAAGATCAAAAGATCGCGAGGCAAGCTCGCTCCTACAGGCTGGTTGTCAGCCATAAAAAAACCGGCCATTCAGGCCGGTTTTTTGGTGCTTAACGATCAGCGCAGTGTCGGGCCTTGAAAACCCATCCACATGGCCAGTTTCTCAGCCACGCCGGCACCCAGCTTTTTCGAGAAGCGGTCAAGCGCCGATTCTTGCACAGTGAAGTCGACCAGCTCTTTTTCACCGATCACATCACGCGCCACCGAACTGGCACTGCCCAGGCCGTCGATCAGCCCCAGCGGCAAGGCTTGCTGCCCGGTCCAGACCAGACCAGAGAACAACTCCGGGTGATCCTTGTCTTTCAGGCGATCGCCACGCCCCTGCTTGACGCTGGCAATGAACTGCTCGTGAGTAACGTTCAGCACACCCTGCCAAAACTTGGTTTCATCCGGCTTTTCAGGCTCGAACGGGTCAAGAAAAGCCTTGTGCTCACCCGAGGTGTAGGCACGACGCTGAACCCCCAGCTTTTCCATGGCTCCGACAAAGCCGAAACCTGCCGCTGTCACACCGATCGAACCCACCAGGCTCGCCTTGTCGGCATAGATCTCATCGGCCGCACTGGCAATGTAATACGCACCCGAAGCACCCAGATCAGAGATCACCGCATACACCTTGGTGTCCGGGTGCAGACCACGCAGACGACGTATCTCGTCGTACACATAACCCGATTGCACCGGGCTGCCGCCAGGGCTGTTAATGCGCAACACCACACCCTTGACCTTGGGATCATCAAATGCAGCGCGCAAGCTGGTGATCAGGTTATCGGCGCTGGCAGCTTCTTTATCTGCAATCACGCCCTGCACATCAATCAGCGCGGTATAACCGGCGCCCTTGGTTGCACTGCGCTCCATGTCCATCAGCGGCGTAAACAAAAACAGCATCGCAATCAGATACAAGAAAGTCAGCGACTTGAAAAAGATGCCCCAGCGGCGCGCGCGACGCTGCTCCTGCACACCCGCCAACAAAGTCTTTTCCAGCAGCTTCCAGCTTTTATCATCACCGACTGTCGGCTCGCCTTCAGCAGGCGCCTTCCATTGATCAACCATGCTCTACCCCTGCAAAGACTTTATTTAACCTGCCGACCCAGCCAGGTACGCAATTCGGGAAACTTATCAATTGCCAGGCGCGGTTCAAACGTCAGCAAACGCTCCACTGGTTGAGCACCATAGCTCACCGCAACCGAGTCGATACCGGCATTGCGCGCCATCAGCAAGTCAAAGGACGCATCCCCGACCATCAACGCCTGGCTCGGCGGCACATCGCAATGGGCGAGGATCTGATTGAGCATCAAAGGGTTCGGCTTGCTGGCGGTTTCGTCCGCCGCCCGGGTGACGTCGAAAAAGCGCTCCCAACCATGCACCTTCAGCACACGATCAAGCCCGCGACGTGCCTTTCCCGTAGCAACGGCCAAACGGTAGCCGTCAGCCCGGAACGCCTCAAGGGTGTCAGCCACCCCTGCAAACAACGGCGAAGGCTGCTCATCCATGGCGATATAGACATCAGCGTAGTGCTGACGAAAAACAACCATTTCTGGCTCAGCCATATCCGGATAAAGCGTCAGGATGGCCTCGGGCAAACCCAAGCCGATAATCCCGCGAATGGACGCTTCATCGCGCTCAGGACGACCTGTGCGCTGCGCGGCGACTCGCATCGCCGTGACAATCCGCCCCACGGAATCAGCCAGCGTGCCATCCCAATCGAAGATCAGCAGCTTGTACTCACTCAGCACTCAGACGCTCCACTGTTTTGGCCCACACGTCATCAACCGGAGCCTGTAACTTCAATTCGCCACCGTCCGGCAGCGGCACGGTCAGCATGTAGGCATGCAAGAACAAACGCTTGCCGCCCAGATCACGAATTTCTTTGGAGAAGTCTTCATCGCCGTACTTGGTGTCACCGGCAATGCAATGGCCCGCATGCAGCGTGTGCACGCGAATCTGGTGGGTACGCCCGGTAATCGGCTTGGCCTCGACCATGGTGGCAAAGTCGCCGAAACGGCGCAGCACCTTGAACACGGTCACAGATTCCTTGCCCTCCTCGTTCACCTCGACCATGCGCTCGCCCGAACGCAGATTGCTTTTCATAAGCGGCGCACGCACCTGCTTGATCGAGGTTTCCCAGCGCCCACGCACCAGCGCCATATAGCGCTTGTCGATACCGTCGCCGCGCAAGGCTTCGTGCAAATGGCGCAACATGCTGCGCTTTTTCGCAATCATCAGCAGGCCGGAAGTATCACGGTCCAGGCGATGCACAAGCTCAAGCTCTTTGATTTCCGGACGCAACTGACGAAAGGCTTCAATCACGCCAAAATTCAAGCCGCTGCCGCCGTGCACCGCGATACCAGCGGGTTTATTGAGCACAATCAGCGCCTTGTCTTCGTAGACAATGGCCGCTTCAAGGCGCTGCAACAAACCTTGTGCCACCGGCACTGGCTCATCGCGCTCAGGGACCCGAACGGGTGGCACGCGCACAATATCGCCCGCCTGCAGCTTGTACTCAGGCTTGATCCGGCCCTTGTTCACGCGCACTTCGCCTTTACGCAAAATGCGGTAAATCAAGGTCTTGGGAACACCCTTGAGCCGTGCGAGGAGGAAATTATCGATGCGTTGGCCGGCATATTCCGGCGTGACCTCAAGCAGCTGAACGCTGGGGGTCGGGGGGGTAGTCGTCGTCATGGCGCGGATGATAACAATTTTTTATGGAATTGAAGCACTTAATCATTACTGCTATAGTCGCGAACGCCGCCAAAAGCGGCCTGGACAGCGGTATAACGGTGAATAACCGACCCTGACCAACGCTCTTCACGAGGACGGAAGGCCGTCCTACGGGGCTTTTGCTGCATACGGAACACTTGGAGTTGTAACAAGCGCAGGTGACATGAGGCCTGAAGCGAGCCTGGAAAGCAGAGTGCAAACTCGCCTTTTACGCCGATATTCACGGCCAGTTCACAAAGTGCAGTCAGCTTCGGGTTTTTCGAGCGATTGTTTCGGAAACCATCGCCTTTATTAGCCATGATGCGTGAACTCCCCTTTTGGAGAACACGGTAAATGCCAACCCGCTGCGGATTCTGCGCGCGGCAGCACCCGAATTATCAAGGATACGTGTAGGGTGGAGATGCACAACCGCCGGACTGTGTAGCAATAGGCTTTATCAAGACGCTTCATCTCGTCCACAGCCGCTGGTTGATTCCTCCTCCTGACTGAGTGCTTATTAAGTCACCACAGCAAGCAGGAAGCGTAAGTCGCGACTTCGCCCCCATTGGTCGAACCTCGCTGGACACTGGAGTGGCCAACTACTCCTGACGCACCTGACACCGACCATGAGAAGTCGTGTGTGCCGAACGCCGTTTCCGGTAGCCCGGAAACCGACGGTACAACATGAAAAGAATGCTGATTAACGCAACTCAACCCGAAGAGTTGCGCGTTGCACTGGTAGATGGCCAACGCCTCTACGACCTGGACATTGAGTCCGGTGCCCGCGAGCAAAAGAAAGCCAACATTTATAAAGGCCGTATTACTCGCATCGAACCCAGCCTTGAGGCTGCCTTTGTCGATTTCGGCTCTGAGCGCCACGGCTTCCTGCCCCTTAAAGAAATCTCCCGCGAATACTTCAAGAAAGCCCCTGAAGGCCGCGTAAACATCAAGGACGTCCTGAGCGAAGGCCAGGAAGTTATCGTGCAAGTCGAAAAAGAAGAACGCGGCAACAAGGGCGCAGCCCTGACCACGTTCATCAGCCTCGCTGGCCGTTACCTGGTCCTGATGCCGAACAACCCGCGTGCTGGCGGCATTTCCCGTCGCATCGAAGGCGAAGAGCGCAACGAACTGCGCGAGGCCCTGAACGGCCTGATCGCCCCTGCCGACATGGGCTTGATCGTGCGCACTGCAGGCCTGGGCCGCAGCAGCGAAGAAATGCAGTGGGACCTCGATTACCTGCTGCAACTGTGGACCGCCATCAAAGAAGCTTCGCTGGATCGCTCCGCGCCGTTCCTGATCTACCAGGAAAGCAACGTCATCATCCGCGCCATCCGCGACTACCTGCGCCAGGACATCGGCGAAGTGCTGATCGACAGCGTTGAAGCCCAGGACGAAGCCCTGACCTTCATTCGCCAGGTGATGCCGCAGTACGCCAGCAAAATCAAACTCTACGAAGACAGCGTTCCGCTGTTCAATCGTTTCCAGATCGAAAGCCAGATCGAGACCGCCTTCCAGCGCGTCGTTGAACTGCCTTCCGGCGGCTCCATCGTTATCGACCCGACCGAAGCCCTGGTGTCCATCGACATCAACTCGGCGCGCGCCACCAAAGGCAGCGATATCGAAGAAACCGCCCTGCAAACCAACCTTGAAGCGGCTGAAGAAATCGCCCGTCAGTTGCGCCTGCGCGACATCGGCGGCCTGATCGTCATCGACTTCATCGACATGACCCCGGCCAAAAACCAGCGCGCCGTGGAAGAAAAAGTCCGCGAATGCCTGGAAGCCGACCGAGCCCGCGTACAAGTGGGCCGCATCTCGCGCTTTGGTTTGCTGGAAATGTCCCGTCAGCGCCTGCGTCCATCGCTGGGCGAAAGCAGCGGCATCGTCTGCCCGCGTTGCAACGGCACCGGCATCATCCGTGATGTTGAATCGCTGTCGCTGGCAATCCTGCGCCTGATCGAAGAAGAAGCCCTGAAAGACCGCACTGCCGAAGTTCGCGCCCAGGTGCCGATCCCGGTTGCAGCGTTCCTGCTCAACGAAAAACGCAACTCGATCACCAAGATCGAACTGCGCACCCGCGCACGCATCATCATCCTGCCGAACGATCACCTCGAAACGCCGCACTTCGAAGTTCAGCGTCTGCGTGACGACAGCCCGGAAGCCAACAACAACCAGTCCAGCTACGAAATTGCTGCCGCTGCTGCCGAGGTGGAAGAAGTCCAGCCAGCCGCTGCGACCCGCACCCTGGTTCGTCAGGAAGCCGCCGTTAAAACTGCACCGGCCCGCGCCTCGGCTCCGGTCCCGACTGAAGCAGCCGCACCGGTTGCCGCACCGGCACCAAAAGCCGCCGAGCCAAGCCTGTTCAAAGGCCTGGTGAAGTCGCTGGTTAACCTGTTCGCCGCCAAGGAAGAGCCTGCTGCGCCTGCCGTGGTTGAAAAACCGGCGGCTACCGAGCGCCCTGCGCGCAACGAAGAACGTCGCAATGGCCGCCAGCAAAACCGTAACCGCAACGGTCGCCGTGACGAAGAGCGCAAGCCACGTGAAGAGCGTGCTCCGCGCGAAGAACGCGCACCTCGTGAAGAACGCGCCCCGCGCGAACTGCGTGAGCCGCGTGAAGAAGCCCCAACCGTAACCACCGCTCGCGAAGAGCGTGCACCGCGTCCGCCACGTGAAGAGCGCGCACCTCGCCCACCACGCGAAGAACGCAAGCCACGCGGCGAGCGTGAAGAGCGCGTT